>DATEIF010000366.1:0-9833 GCA_035279205.1 Vineibacter sp. | reverse complement strand
GCTCGTCGACCTCTCCCGCTCGCGGGAGAGGTAAAAAATCAAGGAGGAACCCCATGAAGGCCGTCGTCTTTCTCGGTGAGCGCGAGCTCGAGCTCATGGACTTCAACGACCCCTCGCCGGACGCCGGCGAGGTCGTGCTCGAGATGAAGGCCTCGGGCATGTGCGGCAGCGACCTCAAATACTATCGTGCGCCCAAGGACGGCGGTGGCGCCGCCGCGCTGGGCCTGGGGGCGTTGTCGGGACCCGTGATCGCCGGCCACGAGCCGTGCGGCGTGGTGACGGCCGTCGGCGCCGGCGTGCCCGAGGCGATGGCACGGCCCGGCGCGCGGGTGATGGTGCATCACTACAAGGGCTGCGGCGTCTGCAAGCACTGCCTGGTGGGCTGGACGCAGCTTTGCAGCAAGAGCGGCATGATCGTGTACGGCGCCACCGGCCATGGCGGCCATGCGCCCTACATGAAAGTGCCGGCCAGCACCCTGGTGCCGCTGCCCGATGCGCTTTCCTATGAAACCGGTGCTGCCATCTCGTGCGGCACCGGCACCGCGTTCGGCGCCCTGCAGCGCATCAACCTCACCGGCCGCGACACCATTGCGATCTTCGGCCAGGGCCCGGTCGGCCTGTCGGCAACGCAGCTCGCCGCCGCCATGGGCGCGCGCGTGATCGCCCTCGATATCAGTCCCGAGCGACTGGCACGCGCCAAGGCCTTCGGCGCCGACGGTGCGATCGACCCGTCGAAGACCGATGCGGTCGCGGCGATCAAGGACTTGACCCAGGGCGAAGGCGCCAGCTTGACCATGGACACGACCGGTGCCGCCGAAGCGCGCGCCCAGGCCGTGCGCGCGACCCGCACCTGGGGGACGGCATGCTTCGTGGGCGAGGGCGGATCGGTGACGCTCGATGTCAGCCCCGACATGCTGCGCCGCCAGATCTCGATCGTCGCCTCATGGACCTTCTCGACCGTCGGGCAGGCCGAGTGCGCGCGCTTTGTGGCCGAGCGCAAGGTCGACGTCGATCACCTCTTCACGCACCGCTGGCGCCTGGAGCAGGCGGACGAGGCCTATCGCCTGTTCGACAAACAGAACACCGGCAAGGGCGTGTTTCTGATGTAGGCCCGCATCGCGAGGTTATCTCGTCGTCCTGAGCGAAGCGAAGGACCCTGCGGTGGTCCGATCAAACTGTCATCCCGAGCGAAGCGAGGGATCTCCCGCGAACGGAGACTCCATTTCCAGGAGATGTCTCGCTGCGCTCGACATGACGGACTGATCGTACCACCGCAAGGTCCTTCGCTTCGCTCGGGACGACGAGAATGCGCCATGTGCGATAGCCCTATTGCTACAGGGTCGGGCCGGGGTCCTTGACGCTGATGCGCCACAGGGTGCGTGGGCGGCTCATGTCGACCAGCGGCGCGGCGTGCAGCAGCGCGGCATTGTCCCAGATGATCACATCGCCGGGACGATAGTCGTAGGTGTAGCGATAGCGCGGCTGCGTGGCGTGGGCCTTCAGCGCGTCGAGCAGTGCGATCGCGTCGGCGTCATCCATGCCCTCGATGCCGAACGAACTGCCGGACACGGCGTAGAGCGTCGGCTGCCCGGTGTGGCGATGACGGCGCACCAGCGGATGGCGCACCCAGTCGACGCGCGCCTTCTGTGCGGCGCTGAGCGGCGAGGCGGCGGTTCGCGAGGCCGCATCGAGATCGTCGCGGTTGCCGTAGTGGTGGCGGCACACCAGGCCGTCGATGCGGCTGCGGGTATCGGCGGGCAGATCCTCCCAGGCCCGACGCTGGTTGGCGAACGTGGTGCCGGCGCCGTTCGGGGGCACGTCGATGGCATAAAGCATCGTGCAGCGCGCCGGCACGTCGAGGTAGGAGTAGTCGGTATGGAAGTACGTGCCGGCATCGGCCAGCCCGATCGGTTTGCCGTCCTTCAGCACGTTGGAGAGGATCAGGATGTTGGCATCGGCCGGGTGATGGAACTGGTCGATCACGTGCGGCTCTGGCCGGCCGAAGCGGCGTGCGAAGGCCATGAAGTCGTTGGGTTGCAGCGACTGGCCCGGCAGGACCGCTACCAGGTGCTCATGCAGCGCCGCCTCGATGACAGCGAACGCGGCGTCATCGAGGTTGCGCGTGAGATCGATGCCGGTGAGCTCGCAGCCCAGCACGGCGGAGAGCGGACGTATGGATGCCATCGGCGATGCTCCTCGAGGCGATCAGCGCAGGAATTCCGGCGAGATCAGCGACGGCAGGATCAGCGACACGTCGGGCCAGACGATCACCAGCGCCAGCACCATCAGCATCGGCACCAGCATGATCAGCGTGTCTTTCAGCGCATCGCCGATGCGCATGCCGGCAACCGAGCAGGCGATCATCAGGCACAGGCCATAGGGCGGTGTCACCAGGCCGAACGCCAGCGACACGATTCCGATCATGGCGAAGTGCACCGGATCCATGCTCACCGCCTTGGCCAGCGGCTGCAGGATGCTGCCGACAATGATGATTGCCGGGATCGCATCGAGGAAGCAGCCGACCACCAGGAACACGAAGGCGATAAAGAAGCCGGTGGCCGTCAGCCCCATGTTCCAGGCCGAAACGCCCTCGAGGATCGCCTTGGGAATCTGGTAGTAGGCCAGCAGCCAGCCGAAGGCGCTGGCGGTGCCGACGCAGAACAGGGCGGCGCCCGCCAGCTTGCCGGTGTCGAGCAGCGCGTATTGCAGGCCCTTGAAGTCCATCTCGCGGTAGACGACCAGCGACAGGGCGCCGGCATAGAGCACGGCAATGCAGGCCGACTCGGTGGCGGTGAACCAGCCGAAGATCTTGCCGCCGATGATGATGGCGGGCGTCATCAGGGCGGGGATCGAAACCCAGCTCGCGCACAGGAACTCCCGCCAGGTCGAGCGCGGGTAGGTCGGATAGCGGCGCACCTTGGCGTATGCATGGACCGTCGCCATCTGTGCCAGGCCGATCAACAGGCCGGGAATGATGCCGGCGAGGAACAGCGCGCCGATCGAAACCGTCAACACGCCGCCCCACACGATCATCAGGATCGACGGCGGGATGATCACGGCCAGCACCGCCGAGACCGCCGTGATCGCCACAGAGAAGCTGTCGTCGTAGCCTTCCTTGCGCTGCGCCTCGATGAAGATCTTGGACTGGCTCGCCGCGTCCGCTGTCGACGAGCCCGAGATGCCGGCGAAGAAGATCGACAGCACGACATTGATCTGCGCCAGGCCGCCGGGAAAATGTCCCACCATGGTGCGCGACAGGCGCATCAGGCGGTCGGTGATGCCGCCGACATTCATCAGGTTGGCGGTCAGCAGGAAGAACGGCACCGCCAGCAGGATGAAGGAGTTGTAGGCGTTGAACGTCTCCTGCACCAAGGTCATCGCCGACAGCCGCGGCTCGATCACCAGGATCGGCAGGCAGGCGAGGCCCAGCGCGAAAGCCACCGGCACGCGCAGGAAGAGAAACAGGAAGAACAGGCCGAACAGGATCAAGGCCGCCATGCCCGGCGACAGCACGGCGCTGCCCATCAGGACGATCTCCCCAGCAGAACGCGCAGGTCATCGACGAACTGCTCACCCAGGAAGAGCAGCCACGTGAGGCCGGTGATCGGCCAGGCGATGTGGATCAGCCACAGCGGCAGCTCGGCCAACTCGGAGATACGGTTCCAGGCGAACTGCGTGAACTCTATGCCCGACCACACGAAGACCAGCGCCAGGGCGAGCACGCCGAGCTTGGCCATCAGCTTGACCGCTGCTTCCACGCGCGGCCGCACCCTGGGCCAAACGTCGACCTCGAAGTGCAGGCCCTCGCGCACGCCGATCATGGCGCCGATCATGACCGTCCAGATGAAGAGAAAGCGCGCCATCTCTTCGGTCCAGATGTAGTGCGGGATCAGATCGGTGAAGCGCGAAAAGATCTGCAGCGTGACCGGTATCACCAGGATGGCGACCGACACCATCAGCAGGTACGACAGGATGCGATGGTACCACGCAGTCGCGCGGCGCCACCGACCCGGCACATCGGGCGGCGTTTCACTCATGCGTCCTCGCATGATTGTTGGACGCGAATGCGCCCGGGAGCGCGGGCCTCTGGCCCGCACGGCGCGATGCGCCGATCATTATTGACTGCCCCCTGAGCGCTTCGGGCGAAATCGGGCGGGACGCCCGCGCTCCCAGGATGCTCACTTGATGGCGTTGATCTGGTCGAGGATCTTGTCGGCGCCGATGTCCTTGGCGTAGGCGGCCATCACCGGGTCGACCAGCTTCTTCATGGCGTCACGGTCGGCAAACGCAATGCGTTTCAGCTTGCCGGCCTTCTCCAGCGCATCGAGCTTGGCCGCGTCCTCCGACGACTCGACCTGCCGGCCGTAGGCACCGGCCTCCTTGCCGGCCTTGAGCACCGCCTCCTGCAGGTCCTTGGGCAGGGCCTTGAACGTCTTGCCCGAGAAGCAGATCGGCCGGATGGTGATGGCATGCTCGGTCATCGCAAGATGGGGGCCGACCTCGTAGAACTTCATCTGCTCGACGCCGGCCGCCTCGTTCTCGCCGGCATGAATGACGCCATTCTGGATGGCGTTGTAGACCTCGTTGTAGGCGATCACCGTCGGCGACATGCCGGTGGCGGCGAACGTGCGGCTCCAGATCGGTGCACCCTGGACGCGGACCTTGAGGCCCTTCATCTCGGCCAGATTGTGCACCGCCTTGTTGGCGAAGATGTTGCGCACGCCGCCGCCGGCGTAGCCGATCAGCATGACGTCGGCCTTGGCAGCGATCTCGTCCGCGACCGGTTTCAAGAGGTCGGCGTCGAGCACCTTGTTCCAGTGCGCCAGATCGCGAAACAGGAACGGCGCGTCGATGAACGGTGCCGCCTTGGAGAAGGTCGACATGTGGGCCGGCGAGACGATGCCGTAGTCCACGGCCTTGCCCTGCGCCATGTACTCGAAATACTGCTTCTCCAGGCCCAGCGCGCTGTTCTTGTGCAGGGTGAAGTTGATCGGCTTGCCGTAGTACTTCTTCACCAGCTCCTCGAAGCGCATCAGGGCCTTGGTGAAGGCGTGGTCGTCGTTGAACTGCACGGCGCCGTTGAGCGTGATTGTCTGCGCGCGGCTGGCCGTGGCGGATCCCAGCGTTGCAACGGCGGACCCGGCAATAGTCGTCAGAACCTGTCTGCGTTTCATGGCGTATCTCCCAACAGGCCCATCGGTCGAATGCCGATCTTTTGAGTGCATCCCGGTGCGGGACGGGGCTCATGCTTTGTGCAAATGATAGCCGTGGCCTTGCGCCCGGGCAAATCAAGCGCTTGGGGTGGGCTGGCGTACGGCGCCGTGCGGCCGAATAGGGTTTGACAACACCGGGTCGACTGTGTCTTGTGCTGCCCACAATCGACTTTTGGTCCGCTTTGGCCAAACCCAGCCGCGCTGCGGCGCAGTTTCCACACGCTACCCGAAATTCAGGTTGTCGACGCCGCGCAATCGTTGCGCGGTGGCACTGCGCAACTGCGCAAGAGGGACAGACAATGAGCAGCATCGGAACCGTCAAGTGGTTCAACACCCAGAAGGGCTACGGCTTCATTCAGCCGGAGGACGGCAGCAAGGATGTGTTCGTGCACATCAGCGCCGTGGAGCGCGCCGGCTTTCGGTCGCTGAACGAAGGCCAGAAGGTGAGCTTCGAACTCCAGAGCGATCGCGGCAAGACGTCGGCGGTTAATCTCGAGCTGGTGTGACCTTTCCGAGGGCCTGCGCGGCCCGTCGGTGAAGGGGCGTCGGACCTACGGTCCGGCGCCCTTTTCGCGTTCGGGGGCCGCATTGAACGTGGCCTTGGCCGTAACCAAATAGCGTTTGACAGCGGCCCGTTTGACGGTGTTCCGTTGCAGCACAATCGACTTTGGTCCGCCTTGACCACTCCGCCGCGGGCAGCGGCGCCGTTTCAAGACTACCCCCAAACTAGGTTGTGCCGCCGCGCGATGTTCGCGCGGTGCTCGTATCCCCGCGCAACAGGACTGAGACCAAAGATGGCTACCGGAACGGTCAAGTGGTTCAATACCACCAAGGGTTATGGGTTCATCCAGCCGGACGGCGGCGGCAAGGACGTGTTCGTGCACGTGAGCGCCGTCGAGCGCGCTGGCCTGCGCTCTCTGCAGGAGGGCCAGAAGGTCACATACGAGATCGCCACCGAGCGTGGTCGTTCCTCGGCCGTGAACCTGCAGGCGCAGTGACGCCCGCACCGGTCCTGACCGGATCGACAAACGCATGGCGCCGGCATTGTCCGGCGCCGTTTGCGTTTCATGGCCCGGCCAGGACCATGCACTGGGGAAGGTAGCCATGCGATTGACGCGCCGGACCATGATCCTGGCGGCCGCCGCGACAGCCGCAGCGCCGGCCGCGCTGAACGCCCAGGCGTTTCCCAGCCGGTCCATCCGCATTGTCGTGCCGTATGCGCCGGGCGGCGGCGCCGACACGGTCGCACGGCTGCTGGCACCCAAGCTGCAGGACGCGCTGGGCCAGGCGGTGGTGATCGACAACAAGCCCGGCGCCGGCGGCGTGATCGGCGATGACACGGTCGCCAAGGCGCCGCCGGATGGTCACACGCTGCTGCTCGGCGCCTTTGCGCACGCGGTCAATCCGTCGCTGCTGCCACGCATGCCGTTTCGCACGCCCGACGATTTCGCGCCCG
Source organism: Vineibacter sp. (assembly GCA_035279205.1). GTDB lineage: Bacteria > Pseudomonadota > Alphaproteobacteria > Reyranellales > Reyranellaceae > Vineibacter. Next base: position 3,164 of record DATEIF010000366.1, on the reverse strand, counting down.
TATCGTTGCTGGTGGTGGTGCCCGACCTGCTGGTGGTGACGCCGTCGCTGCCGGCGCAATCGGTCGCCGACTTGATCGCGCTCGCCAAGGCGCAGCCCGGCAAGCTCTCCTATGGATCGGCCGGCAACGGCACGGCCCAGCACCTGGCCGCCGAGCTGTTCAAGGCCCGCACCGGCGCCGACATCCAGCATGTACCCTACAAGGGCGGCGGCCCGGCGCTGGTCGATGTCGCGGCAGGTCACGTGCAGATGCTGTTCGGCAACATGAGCTCGGCGCTGCCGCAGGCGCAGGCTGGCCGCGTGCGCGCCATGGCGGTGACCAGCCCGAAACGCTCGCCGGCGGCGCCGGATGTGCCCACCATCGCCGAGTCGGGCGTGCCGGGCTACGACATGTACGAATGGAACGCGCTCCTGGCGCCCGCCGGTACGCCGGCCGCGGTGATCGCGCGCCTGCAGCAGGAAGCGGCCAAGGCGCTGCGCCTGCCCGACGTCGTGGCCCGGCTGGCGACGCTCGGTGCCGAGCCGGTGGGCAGCACACCCGAGGCATTCGCCGCGTTCCTGCGGACCGAGCTTGCGAAGTGGGCCGATATCGTGAAGACGGCCGGTATCAAGGTCGAATGACGATAACGGCTTTGCTTCCGTCTGCCTGCGTGCGAGAAGCGCGCCATGGCTGATACCACCTTTCCCCATATCGATGGCCTTGCCGCGATCGCCGACCGCTACGATGCCTTCATCATCGACCTGTGGGGCGTCGTGCATGACGGCAAGCAGCCCTACCCCGGGGTGCTCGATTGTTTTGGCGCCCTCAAGCGCGCCGGCAAGCACACCTTGCTGCTGTCAAACGCGCCGCGCCGCGCCCACGCCGCCGTCACGCGACTGGCCGAGCTTGGTGTTGCGCGCGATCGGTTCGATGCGCTGCTGACGTCGGGTGAGGATGCCTGGGCGGCCCTGCGCACGCGCGGCCAGCCCGATGCGGCGCCATTTTATCGCGATCTGGGCCGGCGCTGCTTTCTGTTCGGCGCCGCGCGCGATCTCAGCCTGTTCGAGCAGATCGATGTCGAGCGGGTCGATGATATCGCGGCTGCCGATTTCATTCTGTGCACCAACCTCTACGACTACGGCGAGAAGCCGGCCGACCACGCCGCGACCTTGCGCGCGGCCGCCGCCCGCGGTCAGCCGATGATCTGCGCCAACCCCGATCTGGTGGTCGTGCACGGCGATACGTTGGAATACTGCGCCGGCGCCGTCGCGGCGCTCTACGAGGAGCTGGGTGGCCGCGTCGCCTATCACGGCAAGCCGCATGCGCCGATCTACGCACGGGCACGCGCACTGCTGGACGGCGCGGCACCCGAGCGCGTGCTCTGCATCGGCGATTCGCTGCGCACCGACATCGCCGGCGCCAATGCGGCCGGCCTCGAGTCGCTGCTGGTTGTCGGCGGCATCCACCGCGAGGAATTCACCGGACCGGATGGCCGGATCGACGATGCGCGCATCGAGGCGGCCTGTGCGGCAGCGAACGCGCGTCCGACCTGGGTCGGTCCCGGTCTGCGGTGGTGAGGCTGCTCGCGCGCGCGTGAGTCGACGTGGCTTGTCGATGGCCGCCGCGCGGCTAGAGTGAGGCTGTTCGGGGAAAGAGCGGCCGATGCCCAAGGTCGAGTGGACGTGGCATTTCGAGGATCTGTCGCCGGCCGCGGTGTGGCCGGTGCTGGCTGACACCAATCGCTTCAACGAGATCCTTGGCCTGCCGTCTTACCAGCTGGAGGAGATCGCACAGCCCAACGGCACGGTGCTGCGGCGCGGCACCGGCCGGGTCGCCGGCATCGATCTGGCCTGGGAGGAGAAGCCCTACGAATGGGTGCTGCATCGGCGCTTTCGCCAGACGCGCCTGTTTTCCAAGGGACCGTTTCGCCTCTTTGGCCCGACGCTCGACATCGCGCCGGCGGGGGCCGGCAGCACGGTCCACTACGCGCTGCACTGGGAGCCGATGAATTGGCTCGGCAGGCTCAGCGGCCTGCGGTTGGCGCGCAGTACCGGCCGCACGATCGAACGGCGCATGCAGGAGGGCGCCGCCTTCCTGCGCGGCGGGCCGCTGATGATGTTCGACTACACGCCGCCGGCGCCAGCGACTGGCGTGCGCGAGCGCCTGGAGGCCATGGTGCGCGATGCCGAGGCGACGGGTTACGCCCATGGCCTGGCGCGCCGTCTCGCCGACCGCCTGCTGGCCGCCATGGAGGTCGACCTGCAGCGCTTGCGTCCCAAGGCGCTGGCGGCCGCCTTCGACGTGGCGCCACGCGACGCCATCGAGCTCTGTCTCGCCGGCGTCAAGGGCCGCATGCTGGACATGAAATGGGACTTGCTGTGCTCGAACTGCCGCGGCGCCAAGATGACAGTGCCGTCGCTGGACCAGCTGCCGCGCGGCGCGCACTGCGCGTCGTGCAATATCGATTACGGCCGCGACTTCGCGCGCAACGTCGAGCTGACCTTTGCACCATCGCCGCTGATTCGGTCGCTGGGTGCCGGCATGTTCTGCCTCAGTGGCCCGGGCACGACGCCGCACGTCGTGGTGCAGCAGCTGCTGGCGCCAGGCGAGCGTCGTATCGTGCCGATGGACCTGCCGCCGGGCCCCTATCGCTTGCGCACGCTGCATCCGGGGCGCGCGGTGGACATCGATCATGTCGGCAACGCGTTTCCCGGCCTGCGTGTCACGGCCGACGGTGTCGACGTGCTGGTCGCCGAAAAGCCCGGTGAGATCACCTTCATCAATGATGCCGGCTTCGAGCTGGCGGCATTGATCGAGACGCGCGACTGGGTACGCGAGGCGCTGACGGCGCACGAGGTCACCACCCTGCAGGCGTTCCGTGACTTGTTCGCCGATGCCACCTTGCGGCCGGGCGATGAGGCGGGCGTGGGGCAGGTCACGATCCTGTTCACCGACCTGCGCGGATCGACGGCGCTTTACGAGCAGATCGGCGATGCGGCGGCCTTCAATCTCGTGCGCGAGCACTTCGCGGTGCTGGGCAGGGTGGTCCGCGATGCCAACGGCGCCATCGTCAAGACCATCGGCGATGCGGTGATGGCGGCGTTCACCGATCCGGCCGATGCCGTGCGCGCCGCCCTGGCGATACGCACTGATGTGATGTCACTCGATCGCCGCCTGTCGGCCGA
>DATEIF010000365.1:0-9615 GCA_035279205.1 Vineibacter sp. | reverse complement strand
GGCGGCGGCGCCACGGGCGGCTGACCGTACGACGGCGGCGGCGCGACAGGCGGCGGTGCGTAGCCGCCAGGACCACTCGCCGGCGGATAGCCGGGCGGCTGCTGTCCGTACGGCGGCTGGCCTGCCTGCGGATAGCCGGGCTGTTGTTGCGGATAGCCCTGCTGCGGCGGATAGCCGGGTTGCTGCGGATACCCCTGGGGCGGATAGCCCGGTGGCTGCTGCGGATATCCGGGTTGCGGCGGGTAGCCGGGCTGTTGCGGGTAGCCTGGCGGCGGATAACCGCCCGGTTGCGGCGGGTAGCCGGTGGCCGGCGGATAGCCCCCCTGGGGCGGATAGCCGGCCGCACCGGGCGTCAGGCCGGGGATGCCACCGCCGAAGGGAACGGCGCCGCCCTCTTTCGGCCAGCGCACGAAGGCGAACGCGTACAGCAATCCCAGCTGCACGAGCTGCACGAGGATGCCGACAAACGGGATCAGGCCGAGGATGAACCCGCCGACCCCGATCGCCAGCGCATACCAGCCGGGATAGCCCGCCTTCTCGATGATGCGCCAGGTCATCCAGATGCCCAGCGCCACGAAGATGAGCGAGAAGAGTATGCCGCCGATGGAGGCGGCGCTGCTGTAGCTGCCCATCACCGGCCTCCCTGAACCTGGCGCATCAGATCCTGCACCGTGGAGGTGCGGCCCGACTCGCCGGCCGGCCAGCGCGAAAAGGCCAGGATCGCCATCACGATGAACGTGCCGAGCCCGAGGATCAGGTTGAGCAGCGAGAGATAGGGCGAAAAGCCGGCGCGCTTCAGGATGAACCAGAAGGGCACCGTGACGATCGCAACGCCGATCAAATAAAAGACGAAAAAGATGGCCCCGAAACTGGCCATCATGCCGCCCATGTCTCCCATCCCGACCTCCCTGACCTGAGCGCCTGGTGTCGCTCAGAGGGTTGCAACAGCTTCAATCTCGACCCGCGCGTCACGCGGCAGCCGCGAGACCTGCACGGTGCTGCGCGCTGGTGCCGGATCGGGAAAGTAGCCGGCATAGACCCCGTTCATGGCCTGGAATTCACCCATATCGGCAAGAAACACCGTGGTTTTCACGATCTTCCCCAAATCGCTGCCGGCGGCCTGCAACACCGCCTGCAGATTGCGGATGACCTGGTGTGTCTGCGCTTCGACCGTATCGCCAGCGAACTGACCGGTTTTGGGGTCGAGCGCAATCTGGCCCGAGCAATACACCATGCCGCCGGCGATAATGGCCTGGGAATACGGGCCCAGCGCGGCCGGCGCCGCCTCAGACTGCACTTTTTGCCTGCTCATGGGGATCCTCAACCGAGGGGCTGAAACTGGCATGAGCCCCGGTCGCGAAGCAAGCGCCGGTGCGTCCGAAAGCGCGTTTTCTGCACCCGGATCATGGTCGGACTTCCTTGACTTCACGGCCCCCCATCACCATTATCCGCGCCGTTTTCGGGCGGGGGGCTGTAGCTCAGCTGGGAGAGCGCCTCGTTCGCAATGAGGAGGTCAGGGGTTCGATCCCCCTCAGCTCCACCATCCGACCGAAAACGATCGGGAGCGGCGCCATACCAGGCGCCGTTCGTATTTTTGGCCGCTGCCTGTTCCGGCATTGAGCCGTCGGCCCGGTTCAACGCAGGATAGTGGCATGCGTGTTCGACCGCCCTCCGCCCAACGGCTTGGCCTCTCCCCCGCCCAGTACAGAACCCTCAAGCGCCTGCGCACGCCGGAGCGGATCCAGGATTTCGTCACGGCCCTGCCGACAAATTTCGAGCTGGAAGGCGATACTGCCCTGTCCGTGCGCGAGACCCTGCGGCAGGGCCACGCCCACTGCCTGGAAGGCGCCTTCGTGGCCGCCTGCGCGCTGTGGCTGGCGGGCGAGCCGCCCCTGCTGATGGACCTGCAGGCCGACGCCACGGACGACGATCACGTCGTGGCCCTCTTCCGCAGCGGCGGCGGCTGGGGCGCCATCTCCAAGAGCAACCACGTCTGGCTGCGCTGGCGCGATCCGATCCACCGCTCGCTGCGCGAGCTGGCACTGACCTATTTTCACGAGTACGTGCTGAAGGACCGCAAGACGCTGCGAACCTATTCGCGGCCGTATGACCTGCGCCGTATCGACCCGGGTCGATGGGTGGGCCGCGCCGACAACTGCTTCGACGTCGCCGACTGGGTCGACGGCAGCCGTCACTACGCGCTGATCACGGCGGCGCAGGCCCGTCGCCTGCGTCGCCGTGATGCCATGGAGGTCAAGGCCGGACGGCTGCTGGAGTACGCAGCGCCCAACGCTAGAAGTGCTGTCAAATACTGAGACGCCCCTGGCGGGCAGACCGTCAGCGGGGCTTGGTCTGCCGGGTCTGCTTGGCCGGCTGCTGCTGCTGGGCCGAGAAGCGCGTCTGGCACTGGTGTGTCACCTGGTTCACGCGCTGCACGGCATCCGACTTTTCGTTCTTGTTCGCGAGGTCCTTGTCGGCCTGCATCGCCACCTCCAGCGGAACGCTGGCCTGCGCCTCCTGGACGATGCAGGTGCAATACGGCGCGCAGACCCCCTGGCGATCCTTGTACAAGGCATTGGACTGACAGGAGCTTACGCAGGAATTCATCCATTGGTTGGCGAATTGCGTCGGATACGGCTGTTGCGCCTGCACCACGCCGCCGGTGGCGAGTGCCAGCGCAAATGCCAACGGAACTGACCAGACTGACCTCATCGGTGTCCTCCTCGGTTGCCCCTCCGCCGTGGGCGAGAAACGCTCGGGCGCGAACGCATCCTCAATGCGCAACGCCCGATCCCCGCCGTACGTTCCCATCGGATCGTACCGACACGCCAAGACTACCGATTAGGGGCACCAGGTACCAGACTCCCATCCCATGACAGGATGGTGTCTGCACTATTCGTTTCTGCCCGGCAGCAGGATCGTGAACACGGCGCCGGCATCGCCGTTGCGGGCGGTGATCGATCCGCCCATGTCACGCACGATGCCGAACGCGATGGAGAGGCCGAGCCCCATACCCTGGCCCGGCGTCTTGGTCGTAAAGAACGGCTCAAACAGCCGCGACAGCGCCGTGGCATCGATGCCGCCGCCGTTGTCGGCGACGGTGATCTCCAATCCTGCGTCGGCCTGCCGGCGCATCGTGATCTCGACCCACCGCGATGGCGGCGGCTCGCCGATATCGCCCGACGGGTGCCGCGCCAGCAGCGCATCGCGGGCATTGAGCAGCAGGTTGACGAAGACCTGTTCCAGCGACGGCCGATAGCCGAAGGCCTGCAGCGGGCCGTCGTCGACCTGCTGGCGAATCACGATGCCGTCAGCGCGCATGCGATGCCCGCAGATCACGAGCGCGCCGGCGACGGCATCGCGGACGTCGAAGGCCTCGCCGTCACCGGACGGCCCGCGGCCGAACACGCGCATATGGTCGATGATGCGCGCCGCGCGCACGGCCTGGGCGGCGATGCGCTCCGCCCGCGCATGCAGGTAGTCGCGCGCATCGTCGGGCAGGTCGGTGCGCTGCAGGCGATGCTGCAGGTTCTCGGCGGCGAGGCTGATGGCATTGAGCGGCTGATTGAGCTCGTGCGCCATGCCGGTAGCCATCTCGCCCAGCGTGACGAGCTTGGACGACTGCAGCAACCGCAGCTCGGCTTCGCGACGCTCATGGATGTCGAGCCAGACGCCGATGACCTCGGTGCCATGCCCGGCCCCGTCCTTCACCAGCGCCAGTTGCTCATAGACCCAGCGCCAGGTGCCGTCGCCGCAATGCACGCGCCGCTCGGCGAGCAAGGCGCCCGTCGTGACCAGCACTTGCAGCTCCGCCTGGCTCAACGCCGTGGAGGGATCGATGATCGCCTCCCAATCCTGCCGCGTGGTGATCGAACCCGACGGATAGCCGAACTGCTCCTCCAGGGTCTGGTTGTGTGACGCCAGGGACCAATGCAGATCCGGCGTCAACCGCAAGGTGAAGAGCACGATGGGCGCCTGGCGTACTAGCCGTTCGGCGCGTTCCTGGCGGGTTCGCGCATCGTTGGTCTGCTTGCGCAGGGCCGCACCGGCCTCCAGAAACTGGTGCGACATGCGGTCGAGTTCCGTGATGCGCGTCGGCGCCGGCGGCGCGCCGACATCGGCCAGCGATCGCGACACGGAGTCGGCAACGCCGGTCAGTGACCGCGTCAGCCCCCACCCCAACGTCGACGCGGCGATGCCGCCCAGCACACAGATTGCCGCTCCCGCCAGCAACGCCCGCAAGCCCTGATCGAGAGCCTGGGCTTGCAGGGCGAAGGGTATCTGCGCCAGGCGCAGGGTCCACGGCAGCATGGGATCGATGGAAACGTCGGCGACGAAGACGCGCGACGACCACGGCCGGCGGGATGTGCGCTCTCCCGGCGGCACGCTGCCGGACGTCTGCAGCAGCCCTGGCGTTCCGATGGTTTCGATCGTTTCGCCGCCGCGGGCATGGATCTCGAGCGCCGTGCCGGGGTCAAGCGGCGTCGAGCGCAACAGGTCGCCGACCGCGGGCGACCACACCGTGCCGGCGACCAGGCCCAGATATTCGCCGGCGTTGGCGATCGGCACCAGCGTCGTGATCCGCGTCGCGCCGGCCGAGGGAGTCGCCAGAACCAGCGGCGTCGAGAATGCCGCCCGGGGCCAGCCGCGGCGGTCCATGTCCTCGCCGCTGCCGCTGGCCGGCGGCCAGTGATCGATGGACTGCCCCGATGCCACCACCAGCAGCACCTCGGAAAGCTGCCATTGGGCGAGCGCATCGGCGTGGGCGCTGAGCAGCGCCAACCCCGGGCGCGGCAGGCCGCGATAGCCGAGATATTCCTCGAGGCTGAGTTGGCCGGCATGCCGCAGGGTCGTGCGCATGCCGTCCCACCATCCCCGCACGACGTTGCCGGCCCGTGACGCCATGAGCTGTGTGGTGCGGTCGGCTTCCGCGATGTAGCGGCTGTGGCTCTGCGTGGCATCGAGTGCCACAAGCACAACCACAGGTATGATCGTCAACGGCAACAGAAAAGCGCGCACCGTTTCCTGAACCGTCAGTTGCGTGGCGGTGCGCCAGTGGCTGGGCAGCAGTCGTTCAACCAGCGCCGCCAGCGCCGCGCAGGCGATGCCATTGAGCGCATAGTTGAGGGCGGCATAGGCCGCGACCCGGGGCGGCAGGTCGAGCAGCCCGGCGAAGATGCCCCACAGCACCGGCAGCGCGAAAATGAGCCAGAACGCACCGGCGGCGTGCGGCAGCCCCCATCCCCAGCGCCGCAACAGCCATGCGCTGCCGATCGCGGCAATGGGTATGACAGCCAGCACTGGCGAATCACCGATCAGGATCCAGCCCGCAGCCAGACACAGGGCGCTCAGCAACGCGGGGCGATGTCCGTGGACCAGGAAGACGAGATAGACCAGCGACAGACCGAGCAGGATGCGGAACTCACCCGCCGACGGCACAAGCCAGTCAGTGAGCGCGGCGAGGACGCCGGCAGCGACCGCAGCGTCGATGGACGAGGCGAGACGCTTGCGGATCCACCCTTCCCACACGGTGGTCTCGGGACGCTGCGCGGTCGATGACGGCACGGGACCAGACACTGCTAGGCGCGGTTCAACTTGGTACCGTCGCGCTCCACCTGCTCGAGGTACGCCGAAAGACGCTCCACGCCGCTCTCGGTCAAGCTCACGATCACGCGGCGACGGTCGACCGGATCATCCTCACGCCGCACCAGGCCCGAGGCAATCAGTTGCTCGACCCGCCGCAGCGCCGTCGTGGTCGGCAGACCGGAGACCACGCACAGGCTTGTGAGATACGTCTGCTTGTTCTCGATATGCGCCAGCATCAGCTCGAGCAGCATATCCCAGCTGGGATCGAGCAGGACGCTGCTGCGGAAGATCCGGGCGCGCACGCGATGCTCGCGCAACATGGCGCGGATGCGATCGGGCCTCTCCGGCGGCCGCGCGTCGCCGATTTCGGGTGGCGACACGCCCTCGCTCACGGCGGCTTCCACGCCCGCGGCCTCGCCGACCAGCAGACGATTGAGCGTGGCATTGATGCGCGCCAGCGTGTTCTGCATCTCCGAATAGCGCTTGCGAATGTCGGCCTGCTCCGTGCTCTGCTCGCGCGCACCCAGGCATCGATCCATGGCCCGCCGCACGGTCGTCACCAGATCGGCGCGCGTCACCGGCTTGCTCAGAAAATCGCTGGCATGCAGACGCAGCGCCCGGATCGCCGTGTCCATCGTGCCGTGACCCGTCAGCACGATGATCTGCGGCTTGGACGCATCGGCCGGCAAATGTGCCAGCAGCCGTTCGATCAATTGAAGCCCGTCCAGCTCGGGCATCCGCACGTCGGTCACCACCACGCCGATTTCCGGATTCCCAGCGAAGAGCTTGAGCGCCGCCATGCCGCTGGGCGCTCGCAGGACAGAGAATCCTTCCTCGCTCAGCGTCGTGGCCATTTCCTCCAGCAAATCCGCCTCGTCGTCGACAATCAGCACACTGGGCGCTTGCGTCGACTTGCGCAGATCACCACGGGCCGACGCGTAGTTCGATCGACGCGGCGGCGCGGGGAAGCCGCCGCCACCTGCTGCTGTCAGACTTGCCTCGATTTCCGGCATGGCTTGACCCGATTCCATTCTCAGCGTTGGGCCGATTGCGACTGCCACACGCGTGCTGCCCGCTCGCCCTCGGCAACCTGGGCCGGCGTGAGCTCCTGGCGAAGCTTGGCCAGCAGCGTGCGTGCGCCATCGAGCTGGCTGGAGCTCAGGAAGGTCCACTTGTAGGCTTCGACCGGATCCTTCGGCAGCCCGTCGCCGAGATAGTGCGCCGACGCAAGCTTGAGCTGCGCCACGGCGTAGTTCTGGTTGGCCGCCTGCCGGTAGTAGTCGAGCGCGCGCGCCTTGTCCGGCGTCACGCCGATGCCGTTGGCATACGCATCGCCCAGCGTCGTCTGAGCAAAGAACGAACCCTGGTCGGCGCTGGCCTTGAGCCACACCAGGCCCTTGCGGGTGTCCTTCGATACGCCGTCGCCCGCCATGTAGAGCATGCCGATGGCATACTGGGCGTAGCTGTGGCCGGCGCTCGCCGCTTTTTCGAACCAGTAGGCGGCCTGCTTCACATCGCGCGTAACGCCCGACCCTTCCAGGCACATGGTGGCGGCCATGACCTGGGCGAACTTGTCGCCGGTGCGTGCCGCGGCATCGAACTCCTTGAAGGCCACGGCGTAATTGCCCGACTTGTAGGCCGTCATGCCCTCGTTGAAACCCGCCTGCGCCGGCACGCCGAACAGCAGGGCGGAAGCCAGACCAAATGCGAACAAAGTATGTTTCACGGTAATCTCCCCAGAGCTCAAACCAATTAAAAAGATGCCCCCAAACGTACGAACACCTGCCAGTCCTTGCTGCCGCCCTTGTTGCTGATGCGGCCGGCCAATGGCTTGGCGGCTTCGACCTCTCCGCTGAACTTGTCGAAAATCTTGATGCGGATGCCGCCGCCGGCCGACGCACCTTCGCTGAAGAACGGCTTGTTCAGACGGCTGCTGGACCACAGGCGGCCATAGTCGGCGAAGGCGTAGAGGTAGTGGTCCAGCCACTCGCGCGGGATGAAGTCGATCGGCGGCCGCCAGCGGATTTCGCCAGAGACGGCAAAGCCGTGGTCGCCGGTGGTTTCCAGCGTCGTGAACGGCCGGCCGAAGTCGCGGCCGCCATACCCGAAGACCTCGGCGTTGGGGACCGTCCCGGTCGCAACCTGGCCGGTGGCCTTGGTAAGCAGGTTGAAATCCTTGTCGCCGAAGAGCGGCTGCGTGCGCTCGACGTTGAGCGTGAGCTTCTGGAAGCTGGCGTCGGCTTTCAACCGGCCGCTGGCGCGCGCATCGAAGATGTTCATCCCGATGCTGGCCTGCGCCGTTGCGTTCCAGATGCCATCAAGCCCATCCTTGGTGGCATAGACGACACCGACGCGCGCCACGCGCAGCGAATCGCCGGGCAGATGGAAGCCCTCGATCTTGTAGTCGACGTCGATGTAGTCGATCGCCGCAAAGGCCGTCATGTTCTCGGTGACGGCGCGAATGACCGGGTAGCGATACTGGATACGGGCGTAGATCGATTCGCCGCGGAAGTCGATGCGTGAGCCGTTGAAGATCGTCTTCGGTCGCTGCTGCACGTACTGCACGATGGTATCGATGCGATCGCCTTCGTCGGTGATCGGCTCCGAATGACGGAAGTCGAACAGATGCAGCGTCTTCCACGGCGTTGCGAACAGCCAACGCACTTCCGTGGATTCGCCCCAGCCCAGAGCCGAGTTGGCGATCGCGCCGAGCCGGAAATTGAGACCGTTGCCGGGCACGTTCTGATAGTTGTCGATCTGGCCGATGCCCTGGAAGCGGGTCAGGGTCGGCTGCACGATCAGCTTCAGCGCGCCCAGCGTGCCGGTGCCGTCAGGCTGTACGTCGGCGTCGATCTTGACACCGGGAATTTCGTTGGCCAGCAGCAGGTAGCGCTCCAGCATTGAGCGGTGCACCGGCCGTTTCTCGCGTAGGTTGCCGAGGATGCCGCCAATCCTGCCCGTGACGCCGGCGTTGGCCTGCGGCCCGGTGAATTCGATGGTGGAGATGTAGCCCTCGACCACCACGATGCGCACGGTACCGTCGGCGAAATCCTGATTGGGCAACAGCACGTTATAGAAGACGTAGCCGGCCTCTTCATATTTGCGCGAGATACTGTCGATCGCCTTGCCCAGGTCGCCCAGGGTCACGGTCTTGTTGATCACGCCGGAGAACAGACCCTGCAGGTCAGCCGCCTGAAAGCCTGTGACTCCCTCGAGGACCACCTTGCGGACCGTGACACTGCGGCCGGCAATCGCCGGATCAATCGTGAAACCGGGGCGGGTCTTGGGGACAGCCACGTCCCGCCGCGGTGTGGTCGGGTCGACGCCCTGGAGCTCGCGACCGACCCGCGACGGGTCGAGCACCGCACCTTGGCCCCAGGAAACCGACGGATACATGAGGACTACCCCCAAGGACAGGCGGAACAGGTGTCCCGCAAACTTCGATCCCACCATTTTCCGCATCAACTTTTGCGCATCTCAAGGAGGATGCGATGATCCGGAGGCCGGGTACTCAGGCCCCCGGATCAAACCTACTGATGGCGCCCTGGTCGGGCACGAGCGAGTTGTAAAGACTGTCCGTCTTGGACCTAACGGTTGGTCCATAAAGGACCAACCGTTAGCGGTTTCACTTGCCCAGGATGCCACCCAGGATACCGCCCGACCCGCTGGTCGAACCGCCGGTGCCCAGGACGCCGCCCAGCAAGCCGCCGGAGCCACCGCTCGTGCCGCCGCTGGTGCCACCGGTCACGCCGCCCAGGACGCCACCCAGCAGGCCGCCACCGCCGGACGTGCCACCGCTGGTACCGCCACTGGTGCCGCCGGTCACGCCACCCAGGACGCCGCCCAGAATGCCGCCACCGCCGGAGGTGCCGCCGCTGGTACCGCCAGTCACGCCGCCCAGGACCCCACCCAGGACGCCGCCACCGCCGGACGTGCCACCACTCGTACCGCCGGTCACGCCGCCCAGGACGCCACCCAGGATACCGCCACCGGACGTGCCGCCGCTGGTACCGCCTGTGGTGCCACCGA
>DATEIF010000364.1:0-2658 GCA_035279205.1 Vineibacter sp. | reverse complement strand
TTGCCAGCCACCGTAGCTCGGCCATCGATGCGGTCTGGGTCGGCGGACAGCAGCGCGTGGCTGCCGGCCGCCATCCCGGGCGCGCAGCGCTGATCGACGCCTTCGTCACGGCGCGCGCCGAGCTTCTGAAGGACTGATGATGCCGTTCCAGACCGACCAGCCGCCGTTTCGCTTCCGCGCCGGCACGCGGCCGCTCTTGATCTCGATGCCGCATGTCGGCACCCATGTGCCGTCACAACTCGCCGCGCGCTTCACCGACGCGGCGCGGCATGTGCCGGACACCGACTGGCACCTTGAGCGTCTCTATGACTTCGCCGATGCACTGGGCGCGTCGGTGCTGATCGCCACGCACTCGCGCTACGTGATCGATCTCAACCGGCCGCCTGACGGCACCAGCCTCTATCCCGGCCAGAGCGTCACGGCGTTGTGCCCGATCGACACGTTCGACGACGAGCCGATCTATGCTGCGGGCGATGTGCCCGGCGAGGCCGAGATCGACGCGCGGCGCACGGCGATCTGGCATCCCTATCACCGGCAGCTGGAAGCGGAGCTGGCGCGCATCAAAGCGGTGCACGGCATCGCCGCGCTGTGGGACGCGCACTCGATCCGCTCGGTGCTGCCGCGCTTCTTCGAGGGCAAGCTGCCCGATCTCAACCTCGGCACCGCCAAGGGCGCCAGCTGCGATCCGGTGCTGGCCGAGCGGCTGTTGGCCATCGCCCGCGACGACAAGGACCACACATCGGTGCTCAACGGCCGCTTCACCGGCGGCTACATCACGCGCCATCATGGCCGCCCGGCGCAGAATGTGCACGCCGTGCAGCTGGAGATGACGCAGAGCAGCTACATGCAGGAGGCGCTACCGTTCGACTATCTGCCGGCCGTCGCCGCCGGCGTGCAGCCCGTGCTGCGGCGCTTTCTCGAGGCAGTGCTGGCGTTCGTCGAACGCCGTTAGGCGCGCTGAGCGCAGCGAAGGATCCCTTGAGCCGTTGGCTCGCACGGACCCTTCGATGACGCACGCCATTTGCCGGCCCGTGCGTTTCGACGGCGGCGACTCGGGCCCTTGCACAACGGCGTTTCGATTGCCATAGTATGGGCTCCTGCCAACCACTGAAAGGAGGTGATCCAGTGTCTCATTGTCACTATCGGCCTGTTGGAGCCCGGACCTGGATCGTCGTCGCTTCCGTTCAGGGAGTCGGCTGACCAGATTTTCGGTTCTCGGCGCCAACCGACGCCGTGACAATGGAAGGGTCGCTCCCCAAGGAGCGGCCCTTCTTGTTTTTGGCCCGCCGTCGTCCTGAGCGAAGCGAAGGACCCTGCGGTGGTTGTATCCAACACCAACGACGATAAGGTGATCACCAGAGCCGACAGTCTCTTAGGCAACCCACCGCAAGGTCCCTTCGCTGCGCTCAGGACGACGGGGTGCCTAACTCCACGGCGTGCCGGCCACCTGCCGCACCGTGACGTTCAGCCGGTTCCAGATGTTCGACTGCGCGATGGCGATGATCAGGGCGGCGCGCGCCGGCTCGTCGTAGTGCCGCGCCACGTCGGCCCAGACGTCGTCCGGGATTCCCTCCGTCCGCTCGCTCAGGCGGGTGACCGCCTCGGTAAGCGCCAGCGCGGCGCGTTCAGCCTCGGTGAAATAAGGCGCGTCCCGCCAGGCGGCGACGGTGAAGATCCGGGTATCGCGCTCGCCGACCTTCTTCAGGTCGCGAAAGCCCGCATCGACACAGACGCTGCAGCCGTTGATCTGGCTGGCGCGCAGATGGACCAGCGCCAGTGTGGCCGGCGGCACACCGCCCTTTTCCACCGCCTTGCCCAGATCGAGTAGCGCCTGCAGCGCGCCGTCCAGGATCAAGGCCGGGTTCTTCATACGTGCTTCCATTGTCGGTCTCCTTTAGGACTATGACGGCTCCATTCCCGGACGACGGTGTCGTCACATCGCCCGGGTTTCGTTCGTCATGGCCCCTGACGGAACGCAGCGACGCGGTGTGACCGATGGACGAAAAAAATTGGCTGGCCGACCAGTTCGAGGCCAACCGCCCGCACCTGCGGGCCGTGGCCTACCGGATGCTGGGCTCGGTGAACGAGGCCGAGGACGCCGTGCAGGAGGGCTGGCTGCGGCTCAGCCGCACCGACACGAGCGCCATCGACAACCTCGGCGGCTGGCTCACCACCACCGTGGCGCGGGTGTGCCTGGACGTGCTGCGCGCGCGCCGCTCGCGGCGGGAGGAGCCGCTGGAGGCGCGCGGGCCGGAACCGGCCGCCGGCCCCGAGGCGCGGCTGGACCCCGAGCACGAGGCGATCCTGGCCGACTCGGTCGGCGTCGCGCTGCTGGTGGTGCTGCAGACCCTGGCGCCGGCCGAACGGGTCGCGTTCGTGCTGCACGACATGTTCGACCTGTCGTTCGACGAGATCGCGCCGATCGTGGGCCGCTCGTCGACGGCCGCGCGGCAGTTGGCTAGCCGCGGACGGCGCCGGGTTCAGGGGCGGGCCCGAACGACCGACCCCGATGTCGCGGCCCAGCGCCAGGTCGTCGATGCCTTCCTGGCCGCCACCCGCAACGGTGACTTCGCGGCGCTGGTGGCGCTGCTCGACCCCGACGTCGCCTTGCGCGCCGACCCTGCCGCCCGCCAGGCCGGCGCGGCGCAGGATGCCCAT
>DATEIF010000363.1:0-2435 GCA_035279205.1 Vineibacter sp. | reverse complement strand
ACGGTGCGGTGACAGTCCAGCGGCGCCTTCTCGGCACACATCAAAGTCGCGCGCCGTCCGTCGCCTTCTGCTGCCACGCGCGCCAGGCCGGCCTTGAACGCCGACGTCGCGGCCATCAGCTCGTAGTCGGCCACACCGTCTGGCCGCAGCGCCGCATCGGTGGGCTTGCCGCCCAGCGCGTCGCCCAGGAACACGTAGCCGATGCCGGCCGCCGCCAGCGCCGCCGCCAGCTTCTGGCGGCCGAACTGGGGCGCATGGCGTGACTGCGGCACGGAGCGCACATCGAGCACGGCCGCAATGCCGGCATCGCGCAGCAGCGCGATGAACCGCTCGATCGGGTGGTTCGAGTGGCCGATGCTGTAGATGGTCGCAGGCGGCGTGGTTTTGTCCGTCATCAAGGCACGCTATGTCATCGGGCAGCCAGACCACAACCGCCCTCCGGAAATGCGAGGTTCGCGTGTCCGATCCCGTTACCCTCGATCCACCAGCCGGCTTCGTCGCGCTGCCCGCACGCGGCGGTTTCACCGAGCGCAACGGGCCGTGGTTCGAGAAGACCGACGCCGACGGCCGGGTGCTGCGCGGCCTGCGCGTGCTGCCGCGGCATCTCAACGCGCTGGGGATCGTCCATGGCGGCCTGCTGACGGCATTCATCGACGCGGCGCTGGGGGCCGCGGCGTGGCGCGCCTCGGGCCGGCGCTGCGTGACGCTTAGCCTGAATGTCGAGTTCCTGAGCCACGGCCGTCTTGGCGACTGGATCGAGGCCGAGGCGCACTGCGCCGGCTTCGATTCCCAGGTGGCGCATGTCAGCGGCCGCCTTTATGGTCGCCGCCATTCGATCATGACCGGACAGGGGCTGTTCGCGCTGCTGCGTCCCGGCCGCGCGCTGCAGGCCCTGCCGTCCGATCCCGCGCCACCCGACGACGAGACGTCGCAGGACTGAGAGACATGAACGCACCGCTATCCACGCTCGAGCTGAAATCGATCCCCAACGATCCGCCGCCCGGTTTCAAGCTGATCGACTTCCAGCGCAACAGCACGGTCATCAACTTCAACACGCATGTCGGGCCGCTCTATTTCCGGCTGGGCGAGAAGGGGACGCGCGACGAGTTCGTGATGGGCCTGCGCGTGCAGCCCTACATGTGCAACCCGGCCGGCACCCTGCACGGGGGCATGCTGATGACGGTCGCCGATCTCGTCGGCGGCATGGGCGCCACGACGCTGGCCGGCATCCGCGGCAAGTTCGTCCCCACCGTCAGCATGACGTTCGACTTCGTGGCGCCGGCGCGCCAGGGGGACTGGGTCGAAGGCCGGCTGGAGCTGGTGCGTGCCACGCGCTCGCTGCTGTTCTCGCATATCTATCTCACCGTGGGCGACACCAAGGTCCTGCGCGCCAGCTGCATCGTGAAAGTGCCCTCGGGCGACGGCTGGATGGCCGACCAGGGCCGCGCGGCAAAGGACTAGGCCGGGAGGGAACCATGAAGACCCGCGCGATCAATTCTCCCGAGGTGCCGGCGCCATCCGGCGGCTATGCGCAAGTCGTCGAAGCCACCGGCGTGCAGCGCATCGTGCATGTCAGCGGCCAGATACCGATGGCGTTGGATGGGACCGTTCCATCCGATTTCGTCAGTCAGAGCCGGCAGGCATGGGCCAATGTCGAGGCCCAGCTGCGTGCCGCCGACATGACGTTGGACAACCTGGTGAAGGCGACGATCTTCCTGTCCGACCGCCGCTACGCGGCCGAGAACCGGCAGGTGCGCAACGAGGTCCTCGGCAAGCGTACGCCGGCGCTGACCGTGATCATCACCGGCATCTTCGACGAAAGCTGGCTGCTGGAAATCGAAGCCGTCGCGATGGCGTAGGACGCTTTCCTCCCCACGCAGTGGGGAGGTGGCCCGAAGGGGCGGAGGGGAGCCCTCGTGGTCTTTGCAACTGAGACCACGTCGGCTCCCCATCCGGCCTTCGGCCACCTTCCCCACGCTGCGCATGGGGAAGGGAAAACTTAAGCAGCCCGTCGTGAGGCACCGAGCTCCGGATCGACGGCGCCGAACACCTTGACCAGCGCGCGGCGACCTTCTGGCGTCAGGGTGACGATACGGCCGCGCCGGCTGCGCACCGTCCAGCCCTTGCGGAAGAACAGGTCGGCGATGGCGGCGCCGAAGGCGCCGGCGATGTGGGGCCGCCGTTCGCTCCAGTCCAGGCATTGGCGTGCGAACTGTCGGCGTCCGGCCGACGCGGCAGCGCGGGCGGCATCGATGTCGATGCCGACATGCCGGCAAAAACCCTCGCCGTGCGTCGTTATCCGCCAGTCCTTGCCCGGCGCCGGCTCGATGACGCTTTCGTGCGTGAGCGCGTCCGTGACCGCCATGCCGACCTGGCCGGCGAGGTGGTCGTAGCAGGTGCGGCAGAAGCGCAGGTCGGGATCGCGCCGCCAGGCG
>DATEIF010000362.1:0-35943 GCA_035279205.1 Vineibacter sp. | reverse complement strand
CGCCGCGGGACGCTCGACCCGCTCAGGCCGTCCCAGAGTCGGCATGTCGCCGAATGTCGTGCGGCTGACGACAGGCGCCGGCGCTTTCGCATCGGGACCCTTCACGTCCGGCCCCTTCGCGTTGGGCAGGCGCTTGTCCGGCAACGTCGGCGCCCGGTCCGGCGTCGCGGACACCGGCGGCGCCGCGACCGGCGCCACGTCCGCTTTCACCAGCCGATCGCCCTGCACACGCAGCGCGGCACGGTTCACAGGCCGCGCCCTCTCGAACACCTCCGTCGGCACGACGGTGGCGTAGCGCTGGTTGGCGTAGGTCCAGCGCTCGTCGTCGCGCCGTGCGTCGCGGCGATCCTTCCAGCGCTCGACATAGTCGGTGCGCCGCTCGATCTCCGTGACGTTGTAGACGTTGGTCACGTTGATGTTGCGGATGTAGGTACGGTTGGTCGTGTAAGGCGGCACGTAGACTTCACGCGGCCCCAGCGGGAACCAGCCTACCGCCGGGCCACGGCTGCCGATGGTGAACTCGGCGATCGTCGCGCCGACAAAGCCGACGACCGCCGGCGCATAGACCGGCCGCGCCGTGCGGGCCGGCGGCACCCAGCACCAGCGGTTGTTGAACATCACCCAGCGACCATAGTGGAACGGCGCGAAGCCCCAGGGCGCATCGTCGACCCAGGTCCAGCCCCACGGGCGCACCCACGCCCAGTGGCCGTTGCGATAGGGCGCCCAGCCCACCGGCACCGCGCGCGGCACCCAGACCTGGCCATAGTCGCCGCCCACCACCCAGCTGCCGTAGGCATCGAGATCCTCGTACCCGGTGACCGTGTCGGCGACGTATTGCGCCGGACGATAGGCGATCTGCCGGTCGCGTGCCGCCCATTCCGGCGGCATCGGCGGTGGCGCCATGCGCTGGGTCGAGAACACCACCGGCGTCATGCCCGTCACCAGCCCGATCTCACCCGCCTGCACGGCCAGCACGCTGCCATTGGCGTCGACGAACTGCGCCGCGCCGCTGCGCACACCGATCCGGGTCGGATCGTCAGTGGTGCCGGCCTCGATCACATAATCGCCATCGCTCATCAGCCGCACGGTGCCGCGTGGCGTGAGGATTTCGACAGGCCGGTCGGATGCGACGCCCGCGGCACGCACATCGATGCGGCCCTGCGGCAGGCGCAGCCGGAACTGCTCGTCATCGAGCGCCAGGGCGTCGATCTCGGTGGCGCCCTGCAGGCGCACGCGCAGACCGGCCACCACCATTTCGGCGCGGCCGTTGGGCTCGGTCCACAGCGCGCCGCCGGTGGTGAAGGGATAGTTGAGGATCGCCGGCGACCAGCGCGCCTCGTCGCTGTCGTGATAGGACACGGTGCCGCCGAGATAGCTGATGCGGCCGACACGGGCCGGTGGATCGGCCTGGGCAAAGGCGCTACCGGCCATGACCAGCACGGCAAGCCCGAAAGAAGCGGCGAACGCCGCGCGCAACCAGCGCTGCATG
This sequence comes from Vineibacter sp., assembly GCA_035279205.1. Lineage (GTDB taxonomy): Bacteria > Pseudomonadota > Alphaproteobacteria > Reyranellales > Reyranellaceae > Vineibacter. The sequence continues at coordinate 34,454 of DATEIF010000362.1, read as the reverse complement.
GTGCCTCCTGGAGACCGGCCACGACGATAAAACGTCACCGCAAAGAGCCAGTTCCCCATTCCAGGTACGGCGGACCCTGTGTCGAACCCGGGGCATCGCGCGGCAGGCCGGGGGTATTTTCGTGATGAAGTGTGGCGAAAGGGCACGGAACCGACAGGCTGGTTGCAGCACCGGTGAGATCACCGCTACGCTGGCGACGACAGGAGCGGTCGATGAAGGTGGTCTATTCCGACAAGCACGCGCTGCACGATCCGGCGTTCTTCCTGGTGCGCGGCGAGCGCAAGGAGAGCGCCGAGAAACCCGGGCGCGCCGACATCCTGCTGGCAACGGCGCGCAGCGCCGGTCACGAGATCGTGGCGCCGGCCTATACCGGGTTGGTGCCGGTGCTGGCGATCCATACGCCCGAATATGTCGACTTCCTGCAGGTGGCGCAGCGCGAATGGCGCGCGCTCGAGGGCGCCGGGCCCGAGGTGATCCCCAACGTGCATCCCGTGCGCTATCGCGGCACCTATCCGCGCGCCATTGCCGGCCGGGCTGGTTGGCACCAGGTCGACGGCGCCTGCCCGATCGGACCCGGAACCTGGGAGGCCGCGCTGGCGGCGGCGCAGGTGGCGGTGACGGCGGCGCAGATCGTGATGGACGAAACACGCGCCGGCACCGCAGCGCCGATGGCCTATGCGCTGTGCCGGCCACCCGGCCACCACGCCTATGCCGACATGGCGGGCGGCTTCTGCTTCCTGAACAACACCGCGATCGCCACCCAGCATTTGCGCACCGAGCATCAGCGCGTCGCCATCCTCGATGTCGACGTGCATCACGGCAACGGCACGCAGGGCATCTTCTATGCCCGCAACGACGTGCTCACGGTCTCCATCCATGCCGATCCGGCCGACTACTACCCGTTCTTCTGGGGCCACGCGCACGAGCGCGGCGAAGGCGCCGGCGAAGGCAGCAATCTCAACCTGCCGCTGCCGCTGGGCAGCGGCGATGCCATCTGGCTGGCCGCGGGCGAGCGCGCGCTGGAACGCATCCGGACCTTCGCGCCCACGGCGCTGGTCGTGGCCCTGGGCCTCGATGCGTCGGAGCACGATCCGCTGCAGGGCTTGAAAGTCACCACGGCGGGCTTCGGCCGCATGGCCCAGCTGATCGCGGCGTTGAAGCTGCCCACGGTGGTGGTCCAGGAAGGCGGCTATCTCGGCCCTGAGTTGGGCGACAACCTCGCCAGCGTTCTGTCCAACCTGCAGCCCTGACACCGGCTCACCCGGATGCCGGCACATCGCTGGCCTGCGCACAACGAGGCCCTGACTCGTCGTATCGGGTTGACCGCCCTCATGCGGGCGCGCCCTAATCAGATCGTCGCCGCACGGTCTGCCCATGAACGACGTCGTCCGGACTGACCATCGACCGGATCCTCTTACCCGCGCGTGTGCACTGGCGCCGGCGCTGGCTGCGGCTGCCGGCACGATCGAGCGCACGCAGCGCATCCCCGAGCCGCTGCTCTCGCAACTGCACGACTCGCGTCTTTTTCGCATGCTGCTGCCGCGCTCGGTCGGCGGCGACGAGGTCGAGCCCTGGGTCTACCTCGATGCTGTCACGGAGGTCGCGCGCCATGACGGCTCGGTGGCGTGGAATGTGTTCGTCGGCAACAGCTCGGCGCTGATCGCGCCGTTCCTGCCGCTCGAGACCGCGCGCACGATCTTTGCCGACCCGCGAACGATCATCGCCTGGGGACCGCCCAACAGCTGTCGCGCGCAAGCCGTACCGGGCGGCTACCGCGTCAGCGGCCGCTGGGATTTCGCCTCGGGCTGCCGACAGGCGAACTGGATGGGCGTGCATTGCCTGGTGGTCGAGCCGGACGGATCGCTGCGCCTGAACCCGGCCGGTCGGCCGACCGTGCGCACGCTGCTGTTCCCCGTCGCCCAGGCCGAGCTGCTGGACACGTGGGACGTGATCGGCCTGCGCGGCACGGCCAGCGATTCCTACACGGTCAGCGATCTCTTCGTGCCGGAGGCGTTCAGCGGCACGCGCGAGGATCCGGCGCTGCGGCGCGATCCCGGGCGGCTCTATGCCTTCACCATGCAGGGCCTGTACGCCGTGGGCGTCGCCGGCGTCGGCCTGGGCCTCGCGCGCGCCATGCTGGAGGCCTTCGTCGACCTCGCCACCCGCAAGGCGCCGCGCAATCTCGGGCGCCTGGCCGACAACGCGGTGGTGCAGGCCGGCGTGGCGCAGATGGAAGCGCGGCTGGGCGCGGCGCGCGCCTACCTGGTGGAGACGCTGTCGACGATCTGGGCCAACGCCGGCAGCGAGGCGCCGATTGACGTACCGGCTCGGGCACGGGTGCGGCTGGCCTGTACGCACGCCATCCAGGCGGCTGAAGCAGTGACCGACTACGCCTACAAGGCAGCCGGCACCGATGCGATCTTCCTGGGCACCGCCTTCGAGCGCCGCTTCCGCGACATGCACACGCTGTCGCAGCAGATTCAGTCACGCGCCTCGCACTTCGAGGCGGTCGGCCAGATCCTGCTGGGCATCGAACCCAAGGGACCGTTCCTGTAGTGCTCCCCGGGAGCGCGGGCCTCCGGCCCGCTCTTGTCTCGGCGCTGCGCGCCGATGCGGGCGGGACGTCCGCGCTCCCGGGCATTCTAATCGCCACCGCGGCCGGCGATCACGATCACCGTCGGCTTGGCCGGCAGGGTGGCCTTGCTGACGTCGATGGTGCGGCTGTCGGGCCACACGGCCTCGTAGCTGTCGGCCATGATGCCCAGGAAGCGATCGGCCTGCAGCCCGCCCCAGTAGTGCATGGGCAGCACGACCTGCGGCTGGATCTGCTTGATCACCTCGGCCATCAGCGGCACGCCCATGGTGTAGGAACCATCGATCGGCACCATCAGCACGTCGATGCGGCCGAGCTGCTCGAGGTGCTCCTTCTCCAGGCGATGATGCAGGTGGCCGAGATGGGCGATGCACAGATCGCCGATGCGGAAGCCGAAGATCGAATTGCCGTTCTGCCGTACGCCGCCATAGTCGCGCACATTGGTCGGCACGTTCCAGACCTGGATGTCGCGCAGCGTGATGTCATGCGACATCAAATCCCGGCCGCCCTCGGCCCAGCCGCGCAGCACGTGCGTAACGCCGGGCTCGATATCGTCGGTGAAGTGCGTGCCGTGCGCGTTGTTCATGGTGACGATATCGGGCTTCCGGCCATAGCCATTCAGCCCGTTGTAATCGGTGATCACCCGCACGCCCTGCGGGGTTTCAATCAGGAAGCTGGCGTGCCCGACGAAGGTGATGCGCGCCGCGCTGGCGGTGCCGTTCTGTGCCAGCAAGGGCTCGCCCAGCCGAACCCGCTGGATGGGCGATACGCTATCGGCAACGTTCTTGGTGCACCGCGCCAGTGCCGGCGGCGAGAGGGCGGTGACGACGGTTGCCAGCAACATGGCGATCAACGGACGCAGAGCGAACGCGTGCATGGCAACGCCTCTGGGTATGGAGCTGCGATGATCGTCCGTAGTTACGCATGGATCGTGCCGGGACGCACGCGCCCTCCTCCTGTCCTCTCGCCCGTGTGATGATCATCAATGCCGCTCTGCGGCGCGTAGGAACTATTCCAGCCGCTTGCCCAGCCGTCCCGCAAGGTCCTGGATATACTGCCAGGCGACGCGGCCCGAGCGGGCGCCGCGCGTCACCGACCATTCGACGGCTTCCTTGCGCAGGGTCTCGGGGTCGATGTCGAGCCCGTAGCGGCGGACATAGCCCTCGATCATCGCAAAGTAGGTCGGCTGGTCGGCGTTGTGGAAGCCCAGCCACAGGCCGAAGCGATCCGACAGCGAGACCTTCTCTTCGACCGCCTCGCTGGGATTGATGGCGGTCGACCGCTCGTTCTCGATCATGTCGCGCGGCATCAGATGGCGGCGGTTGGACGTGGCGTAGAACAGCACGTTGTCCGGCCGCCCCTCGATGCCGCCCTCCAGCACCGCCTTCAGCGACTTGTAGGCCGCGTCCTGGCCATCGAAGCTGAGGTCATCGCAGAACAGGATGAAGCGCCGCGGCGCCGGGCGCAGCACGCCCAGCAGCACCGGCAGCGAGGGGATATCCTCGCGATGGATCTCGACCAGCGCCAGGGGGCTGGGCCTGCCACCGAGCTGGGCGTTGACCGCGGCATGCACTGCCTTGACCAGCGAGCTCTTGCCGCAGCCGCGAGCGCCCCACAGCAGGGCATTGTTGGCCGGCAGCCCGCGCGCGAATCGCAGCGTGTTGTCCTGCAGGATCTCCTTCTGCCGCTCGATGCCCTGCAGCAAGCCGATGTCGACCCGGTTGACGTCAGGGATCGCCTCCAGCGCACCCGTCGCGTGCCAGACGTACGCATCGGCTGCCATCACATCGAGCGGCGGCTTGGCCTGCGGGGCCAGCCGTTCAAGCGCCTCGGCGATGCGCTGCAGCAGCGGTTCCAGCGGTTCAGTCATGTCGCAAGCCTGTGCATGGGGTCGATGAAGGGCCGGCAACCTAGCGATAAACCCTTGAAGCCGAAAGCGATTTAACCGGTTTCGATAGCTTGATGCCGGACCGTCTTGCGCGTTGCAAAGCGGTTACGCGTGGGTATAGTCCGGCGTCCTTTTCGCACCCCCGCCCACAGAATGGCCGGGGCACCGCCTACAGACAGGAGCGCGGCATGTTCATTTCGGAGGCGCACGCCCAGGCAACCGGCGGCGGCGGTGGTGGTCTTGGCGGTTTCGAGCAGATCCTGCCGCTGATCCTGATCTTCGTGGTGTTCTACTTCCTGCTGATCCGGCCGCAGCAGAAGAAGATGCGCGAGCACCGCGAGATGTTGGGCGGTGTCAAGCGCGGTGACCGCGTCGTCACCGGCGGCGGCATCATCGGGCTGGTCACCAAGGTGATCGGCGACAACGAGGTGCAGGTCGAGATCGCTGAAAACGTGCGTGTGCGCGTCGCCAAGAGCACGATCTCGAATATCCTGGCCCGCGGCGAGCCGGTAAAGGGCGTCAAGGACGACGATCCCGCCGACAAGCCGATGCTGGAGAGCAAGTCCAGCGACGGCCCGGTCAGCTCGGGCGGCGGCGGCCTGCTCGGCAGCCTGTTCGGCCTCGGAAAGAAGAAGGAATGACAGCGATCGCACGGCGAGACATCGCATGCTGACCCTCCCGCGCTGGCAGACCTGGATCATCACCGGGATCACGCTGTTCTCGCTGCTGCTGGCACTGCCCAACCTGCTGCCGGCGTCGGTCCTGCGCTTCGTGCCGACCTGGTACGCCACCAGCGTCATCAACCTGGGGCTGGATCTGCGCGGCGGCGCGCATCTGCTGTTCGACGTCGATGTGCGCAGCGTGGTGCGCCAGCGCCTGACCGACCTGTCGGACGGCATCCGCGCCGAGCTGCGCAAGCAGCAGCTGCAGTTGCGCGAGATCAACAGCGACGGCACCGCGATCACGGTCAGCCTGCGTGAAGGCACCGACCAGGCCAAGGTCATCGAAGCGATCCGCAACCTGGAAGCGGGCGTGCTCGACGTCACCAGCCCGCAGCCCGGCACCGTGCGGGTCGCCTATTCGCAGCAGGAGCTGACGCGCCGCCGTCAGCAGGTGCTCGACCAGTCGATCGAGGTGGTGCGCAAGCGCGTCGACGAAACCGGCACCAAGGAACCGACCATCCAGCGCCAGGGTGACGAGCGCATCCTGGTCCAGGTGCCCGGCGTCGAAAACCCCGACGACCTGATCAAGCTGATCAGCACGACGGCCAAGATGGAATTCCGCCTCGAAGGAGTCGGCGCCACCATCCTGCGCCCGAGCAAGGAAGGCTGGGACGCCGTCTGGCCCGACCTCGCCAAGAGCGAGCGCTGGCAGAAGGAGAGCAACAAGACGCTGATCGCCGAGGAGATCTGCCGGCGCCAGGCCGCGGCTTGCATGCCGGTGAGCCGGCGTGTCGTGGTGAGCGGCGAGGAGCTGACCGACGCCCAGGCGACCTTCGACCAGCAGACCAACCGGCCGATCGTGAGCTTCCGCTTCACGACCTCCGGCGGCCGTGCCTTCTGCCGCGCCACCACCGACAATATCGGCAAGCCGCTGGCCATCGTGCTCGACGAGCGCGTGATCAGCGCGCCGGTGATCCAGTCGGCGATCTGCGGCGGCAGCGGCATCATCACCGGCAACTTCACCACGCAGCAGACCAACGAGCTGTCCCTGCAGCTGCGCTCCGGCGCCCTGCCTGCGACCCTGACCGTGATCGAACGCCGCACCGTGGGCGCCGATCTCGGCGCCGACGCCATCCGTGCCGGCACCCTGGCCGCCATCGTCGGCACGGCGCTGGTCGTGTTCTTCATGTTCCTGTCGTACGGCCCGATCTTCGGCGGTTTCGCCAACCTCGCGATGGCGGTGAACCTGATCATGGTGTTCGCCGGCATGTCGGTGCTGGGCGCCTCGCTCACGCTGCCGGGCATCGCCGGCCTGGTGCTGACGGTCGGCATGGCCGTCGACTCCAACGTGCTGATCTACGAGCGCGTGCGCGAGGAGCAGAGCCTGGGCCGGCCGCCGATCTCGGCGCTCACCGCGGGCTATGAGCGCGCCATGTCGGCCATCATCGACGCCAACCTCACCACCCTGATCGCCGGCGTGCTGATGTTCGGCTTCGGGTCAGGCCCGATCAAGGGCTTCGCCACCACGCTGTCGCTGGGCCTGCTGACGTCGATGTTCAGCTCGACGATTTTCACCCGCATGGTGCTGGGCCTGTGGCTGCGCTGGCGCCGTCCGCGCGAACTGGTGATTTGAGGCATCGATGTTCAAGCCCGTTCGCCTGCTGCCGACCAAGACCAACTTCGACTTCCTCGGCAAGCGCAAGTTGGCCCTGGTGCTGTCGACGATCATCAACGTCGCCTCGATCGTTCTGGTGTTCGTCGTCGGCCTCAATTTCGGCATCGATTTCCAGGGCGGCATCGCCATCGAAGCGAAAACCCTGAAGGGCGACGCCGACCTCGCCGAGACCCGCCGCATCGCCGGCGGGCTGGGCCTGGGCGAAGTCTCCCTGCAGGAGTTCGGCGCCAAGGACACGATCCTGATCCGCATCCAGCGCCAGCGGGGCGACGCCACTTGCGTCGCCAACGCCAGCCGCCTGCTCAGCAAGACCATGGGCGAAGGCTGGAGCGTCAAGCCGGTGGCCAATGCGCAATCGGGCAACCTCGAGCTGACGGCGCCGGCACGGGTCACCGACGATCAGGCCGCGAAGTCCGCCGCCGCCATCGGCCTGTCCGAAAACCTGGTGCGGCCCGGGGCTTCACCGCTCACCGTTGCGCTGGAGCAGGACCAGCGTGACGAATGGTGCCAACAGGTGGCGATCCTGGTGGCCAAGGACGCGCTGTCGGGCACTTATGACTTCCGGCGCACCGAGTCGGTCGGCCCCAAGGTCGGCGGCGAGTTGCTGAGCACCGGCATCATCTCGGTCGGGCTGGTCCTGCTGGCGATCGCGATCTATGTCTGGGTGCGTTTCGAGTGGCAGTTCGGCGTCGCCGCCCTGCTCGCCCTGGTGCACGACGTGCTGACCACCGTCGGCCTGTTCGCCATCACCCAGCTGGAATTCAACCTGACGGCGCTGGCGGCGCTGTTGACCATCGCCGGCTACTCCATCAACGACACCGTGGTGGTGTTCGACCGCGTGCGCGAGAACCTGCGGCGCTACAAGAAGCTGTCGCTTGTCGAGCTGCTCAACGTCAGCACCAACGAGACCCTGGCCCGCACCCTGATGACGTCGGGCACCGTGTTCCTGGCCGTGATGGCCCTGGTGCTGTTCGCCGGCCCGGTGCTCTACAGCTTCTCCATCGCCATGCTCTGGGGCGTGATCGTCGGCACGTACTCGTCGATCTGGATCGCCAACGCGGGCCTGGTCTACATGAACTTCCGCCCGGACCGGGTTCGCGCCGACGACGACGAGAAGGACAAGGGCCGCGTCACCGACGTCCAGGTGCGCCCCTAGCACCCGGGAGCGGGTGTCCCGCTAACTGCTGCTGATGGAGGGACATCATGTCCCTGCCCTCCGACAAGACCTTGCCGACGCCCGATCCGCGCGAGCGCCAGCTGATCCAGACCTACGGGCCAGGGCACTTCCGCATCAGCGACGTCGACCACCAGGGTGCCGTGCTGGTGCTGCCGCACCGCACGACGGCGTGGACCGTCGCGGTGGCTACCGACATCGCGCCCGACAATCTCGCGCCGATCATCGAGGCATCGCCGCCCGTCGAGGTGCTGGTGGTCGGCTGCGGTGCCAAGGCCGCCTTCATCCCGCCGGCCCGACGGGATGCGCTGAAGACGCATGGGCTGGTGCTCGAGGTGATGGACACCGGTGCCGCCTGCCGCACCTACAACGTGCTCTTGGCCGAAGGCCGCCGCGTCGCCGCAGCTTTGATACCGGTGTGATTGCCGGGCGCAAACGTATACCGCCGCCTGCTTTATGCTAAAATGCCTGTGGATTGGCGAATTGCCTCGGCGAGGAGGCAGTACCATGGCTGAAGTTGCATCGCGACGGCCGCAGGCAGACGAGACGGCTGCACCGGCAGCATTGACCAACGGTCAGCCGCGTCAGCGTGTTCGACCGTCTGTACAGCTTGAGCGCTATCGTTCCGAGATTCGCGCGATTGTCGCCCGACACCGAGGGGCCAATCCTCGTGTATTTGGTTCGGTCCTGCGTGGAACCGATACCGAAGACAGCGATCTTGACCTGCTGGTTGACGCGGAACCGGGACAACGGATGACCCTGTTCGATCTCTCCGCGATGTTTTGCGAAATCGAGGATCTACTCCAGGTTCCGGTCGATGTTCAAACGACGGGAGGCATGCCCACTCGGATCCGCGAGCAGATCGAACGAGAGGCTCAGCCCGTATGAAGGCATTGCGGGCCCCCGATTACGTTTCGCACATCCTCGAGGCGATCGAGCGCATCGAAACCTATACTTCGACGTTGAGCGAGGCCGAGTTTCTCGCGTCACGACTGGTGCAGGACGCCGTCATTCGTAATTTTGAAATCATCGGCGAGGCTGCGGGAAACCTCCAACGCGTGTCACCGGAAATCGCTGCTGCCCATCCGGAAATACCGTGGCACTTGCCACGAGGTATGAGAAATTTCCTCGTCCACGTGTATTGGTCGGTTGATGCGTCAAAGGTGTGGAACACCGTGACGACCGATCTACCACACCTCAAGCGCCAGATCAGGGTTCTGAGCCGAGAGCTCAGCGGAGGTAGTCCCTCGGACGCCCCGGATTAGCCTACGAAACTCACTCCGCGGCGCGGTCGAACTGCAGTTCGGCGAGGCGGGCGTAGAGGCCGCCGCGGGCGGCAAGCTCGCGGTGCGTGCCGCTTTCGACGATGCGGCCCTGGTCCATCACCACGATCCGATCGGCTTTCAGCACCGTAGCCAGGCGATGGGCCACGATCAGCGTGGTGCGGTTGCGGGTCAGGCGGTCCAGTGCCGTCTGCACGGCCAGCTCGCTTTCGGCATCGAGCGCGCTGGTGGCCTCGTCGAGCAGCAGCACGTCGGGATCGCGCAGGATGGCGCGCGCAATGGCGATGCGCTGGCGCTGGCCGCCCGATAGCCGCACGCCGCGCTCGCCGAGGAACGTGTTGAGCCCCTGCGGCAGGGCCTCGAGGAACTCCAGCGCATAGGCCGTCTCGGCGGCGGCACGCACCTCGGCATCGCTGGCATCGGGCCGGCCGTAGCGGATGTTGTCGAGCGCGCTCGCCGAGAACAGCACCGGCTCCTGCGGCACGATCGCCATGCGGGCCCGCAGATCGCCCAGCCTCACCTGGCTGATATCAATCCCATCCAGCCGCACCTTGCCGGCCTGGGGATCGTAGAAGCGCAGCAGCAGGCTGAAGACCGTGGTCTTGCCGGCGCCCGAGGGGCCGACCAGCGCCACGCTTTCACCCGGCGCCACCTGCAGGGCGAAATGATCGAGCGCCGGCATGTCGGGCCGCGCCGGATAGCGGAAGCTCACGTCCTCGAAGGAGACCGCGCCGCCACCCGATGTCGGCACAGCCACGGGCGACACAGGATCGGCCACCGGCGAACGCGTCGCCAGCAGCTCGGCAATGCGCTCGGCGGCACCGGCGGCGCGCTGCAGGTCGCCGATCACCTCGCTGATCGCGCCCGCCGAGCCGGCTGCAACCACGGCGTAGAACACGAACGCCGACAGGTCGCCGGCGGTGATGCGTCCCGACAGCACGTCGTGGCCGCCGATCCACAGCAGCACGCCCACGGCGCCGAACACCAGCAGGATCACGATGCCGGTCATGACGGCGCGCTGGAAGATCCGGCTGCGCGCCGTGCCGAAGGCGGCCTCGACCAGCCCGGTGAAATGCTGCGCCTCGCGCTGCTCGTGGCCGAAGGCCTGCACCGTGCGGATCGCATCGACCCGCTCGCCGGCATAGGCAGTGACGTCGGCGATGCGCTCCTGCGACAGACGCGACAGGCGTCGCACGCGGCGGCCCAGCACGATGATGGGCACCACGGCCAGCGGCACCACAGCCAGCGCTAGCACCGTCAACCGCGGGCTGGTGATCACCAGCATGACAGCGCCGCCGAAGAACATCAGCGTGTTGCGCACCGCCACGGAGACCGACGAGCCCACCACCTGCTCGATCAGGGTCGTGTCCGTCGTCAGCCGGCTCATCACGTCGCCGGTGCGTGCGGTCTCGAACCAGGCCGGGCTCAGCTTCAGCACATGGGCGAAGGCATCGCGGCGCAGGTCGGCCACCACGCGCTCGCCCAGCCAGGAAACGAAATAGAAGCGGCCTGCCGATGCCAGCGCCAGCACGGCCACGGCCACCAGCAGCGAGGCCAGCGCATAATCCAGAACGTCGGTGCGGCCGGCGGCAAAGCCGCGATCGATCAGCGCCCGCAGGCAGGCACCGAATGCCAGCACGGTGGACGCCGCGACCAGCAGGGCCAGCAAGGCCAGCGCCACGCGGCTGAGGTAGGGTTTCAGGTAAGGCAGCAACAGCCGCAGCGGCCGCAGATTGCGCCGTTTGCCGGGCTCGGCCGTGTCACCGTTCATGCGTCGCGCAGGCCCTAGTCCAGGGTGACGGCAACACCGGTCGCCGCCGCCAGCTCGCCGGCCAGCAATTCCAGCAGGTCCCGCCCCTGCCGTGTGTCACGCCAGGCGCCGGAAGTCGCATCCTGGCTGAAATGCCAGGCGCCCGATTGCGGCGAGGAGAGCCACACCTGCTGGGTCGGTGCGTGCTTGTTGATCACGTAGGTCCCGCCGCTCTCGAGGGTCACGTTCAAGATCCCACCTTCGTAATCGACCTCGGCGACGTCAGCCAGCGCCGCCTCCAGCCGGTCGGCAAAGCGATCGAGCAGGCGCGTGGCGGTCACATCGAAATTGGCGGTCATGGGCGGTTTCGCGGCAGAAAGTCACAAGTCCTTGAAAATCAAGGCCTTGCCGGGCCCTATAGCAGGCCGCGCGAGCGCCAACAAGCGACCCGGTCGAGGCAAATCGCAGCGGCCATTGCGCTCACAATGATTCGCAAGCAACAGCTTGCTCCCCGGCATCGGCTCCTATATAAGGCGCCCCTCGCACGCGGAGAGCCGCCATGAAGCAAGGCATTCACCCAGACTATCACGACCTCACGGTCGTCATGACCGACGGTTCGTCGTTCAAGACCCGCTCCACCTACGGGAAGGAGGGTGCGACCTTGCGACTCGACATCGACCAAAAGACCCATCCGGCATGGACTGGCGTCAACAAGGTCGTCGATCGTGGCGGTCGCATGTCGCGGTTCAAAGAGAAATTCGGCAACATCGGGCTGGCGGCCAAGAAGTAAACGGTCGCCTCGACAGCACCAACGCCCGGCTGTTGCGCCGGGCGTTTCGTTTTTTTGGGGACCGCGCTCCCCGAACGACCCCCGGCGACTCGTTTTCGCAAAGGGGGACCTTATGTGCGCGTTCGACATCCGTATTCTGAGTGCCGGGGACGAGCCGCGTCTGGAGGCATTCTTCGCCCGCAACCCCGACCTCACCCTGTTCCAGCGCTCCAACCTGCGCCAGGCCGGCGTCGTCGACGATGGCCGGCGTTACGGCGGTACCTACGCCGCGGCGCTCGCCCATGACGAGGTCGTAGGCGTCGTGGCCCACTACTGGAACGGCAACGTGATGCCGCTGGCCCCTGGTGGCAGCCATGACGTGCGCGCCCTGCTCGATGCGGCGCTGGCGGCATCCGGCCGCGACATCGTCGGCGTGGTCGGCAGCTGGGACCAGGTCGCCGCCACCCTGATGCATCCGGCGCTGCGCGGCCGGATCGCCAAACGATGCGCGCGCGAGATCCTGTTCGCTCTGCCGCTCGCCGAGCTGGTCGTGCCGCGAGCGCTATCGACGGGCGATATCACAGTGCGCAGCATGGGCGACGACGACCTGCCCCTGCTCGCGGCGTGGCGCGTGGAGTACCTGGTCGAGATGTTCGACCTGCCGCGCACGGCCACGACATGGGACGCAGCGGCGCAGGACATCGCAGCCCTGCATGCCGAGGGCCGCGCCTGGGTGGTCGAGGCCCACGGACGTCCCGTGGCGTTCACCGGCTTCAACGCCGCACTGCCCGACGTGGTGCAGGTGGGCGGCGTCTATACGCCGCCGTTCGGCCGCGCCCGCGGCTTCGCGCGGGTGGCGGTTGCCGGCAGCCTGCTGCAGGCGCGCCAGGCCGGCGCCGGCCGCGCCGTGCTGTTCACCGACGTGGCCAACAACGCAGCCCAGCGCGCCTACAGCGCGCTCGGCTTCGAGCCCATCGGTGACTGGGGTCTGGTGCGATTCTGAGCCCTGATGGCCGGTGCCTTCGGGCACCGGCCATTACATCAGCCCGTGCGATCCGTCGCGCGTGCTGGCATCGCCCAGCTGCGAGCCGCCATCGCAGTCGAGGATCGTACCGGTCACATACTTCGCCGCCGCGCTGCACAGGAACGCCGCAGCATCGCCTATCTCGTCCTTGGTGCCGTAGCGGCGCAAGGGAATGCGGTCCGTGAGGGCTTTCACGGCCTCCGGCGTCGGCGTCAGCCGCGCCATGCCTTCGGTGTCGGCAATCGGACCCGGCGAGATGCCGTTGACCCGCACGCCCAGCGGCCCCCACTCCATCGCCAGCACACGCACCAGGTGATTGATGCCCGCCTTGGCGGCACAGACATGAGCCTGCAGCATGCGGGCGTTCACCGCCTGCCCGGCGGTGATCGCGATCAGCGAGGCGCCGGGACGATTGAGGTGGGCGTAAGAGGCCCGAAACACATTGAACGTGCCGTTGAGGTCGATATCGACAACCGTGCGAAAGCCGTTGGCCGACATGCCCAGCGCCGGCGCCACGAAGTTGCCGGCCGCGCCCGAAATCACGATATCGAGCGGGCCGAACGCCGCCGCCGCCTTCGCGAGCGCTTCCTCGACCGACGCATAGACGCGCACGTCGCACGACAGGCCGAGCGCGACGTCAGCGCTGCCGATCTCGGCCGCGGCATTGGTCGCCTTCTGCGGATCACGGCCGGCGACCGACACCTTGGCACCCAGGCCGGCCAGGCGCTTGGCGATACCGAGATTGATGCCTGATGTGCCGCCGGCGATGAAGGCTGTCTTGCCGGCGAACAGATTCTCCCGAAACGGATCCATGGTGTCTGCCTCCTCAGGCCGGCGACTTAAGCGCGCGCCGGCGGCGGCGTCGACTCCCGATATCGATTCGACCGCAGACCGGAATAGAGGCGGACGTCAGAGGCGGATCAGTGGTTCGGGCACACTGCCGGTGCGGGCGGCACGCAGCAACGCCGTGTCCATGTACACGCGCTCCTCGATGATCTTGCCGTCCTTCAGGCGCAGCTTGTCGACACCGCGCCAGTCGAAGCGCCGGCCTGACACGATGCGGGTGGATTGCCATTCGATGATCACGACATCGCCGCGCGACGTCCAGTCGAGTAGCTGCCAGACGAGATCCGGTGCGGCTTCCTTCTGGATGTCGTTGAGGCGGCCCAGCTCGCTGCCGGCGATCGGCCGGTCGACCAGCGGATAGTGCAGGACCCCGTCGGGATGCCACAGGGCGAGGAAAGCCTCGCCGTCACGGGCTGCCCAGGCGGCGGCAAACCGGGTCACAAAATCCTGGATGTCTGCATCAGTCATCGCGTGCTCCCTTCGATGTGAAGGGAGCCTATCGATCATGCCCGGGCCGGTCTGGCGGCTTCCGGACGGAACATGCGCATTACGCCGCCAGCGCACCACCCGGCAGCGCCTTGTCGCGAAACGCGGCACCCTCATGCGTCAGCAACCAGCGCTTGCGATCGAGGCCGCCGCCATAGCCGGTCAGCGAGCCGTCGAAGCCGATCACGCGATGACACGGCACCACGACGCTGATCGGGTTGGAACCGTTGGCAAGGCCAACCGCGCGCATCGCCCGCGGCATGCCGAGCTTGATGGCCAGCGCGCCGTAGCTCAGCGTCTTGCCGGCCGGGATGCTGCAGAGCGCCTTCCACACCTTGCGCTGAAACGGCGTGCCTGCGGTACGCCAGCCGATGGTGCGAAGCTGCGTAAGATCACCCGCGAAGTAGTCGTCGAGTGCGCGGCGCATGTCGGCCGGCGCGCGGCCGGGCATCAGGTCGACGGAGCCATATTGGCGGCGCAGCAGCCGTTCCAGGCGCGTCTCGAAATCGCTCCAGTCGAGCATGCGCAGATGCCCGTCGGTATCGGTGACGAGTAGCGCTTCGCCGATCGGCGTCTTCAGGCGGTCGAGGCGGAAACGGTCAGGCGGCGCGGCGGGCATCGAAAGGCTCCTTATCGAGGATCACGGTCTGGGCGTCGGCAGCCCACAGATGCAGTGCGGCATAGGCACGCCAGGGCCGCCACGCCTCGGCGCGTGCCAGCAGTTGTGCCGGCGATGGCCGCGTTCCGGCGGCGTCGGCCATGGCGCGCAGCAGGCCGATGTCGCTGGCCGGGAAAGCATCGGGTTCGCGCAACTCGCGCATGGCGATGTACTGCGCCGTCCACTCACCAACGCCGGTCAACGACTGCAGGCGGCTGATCGCCTCGTCGAGACTGCGTCGAGGTCCGAAGATCAGCGGATCGGCAACCACGGTCGCCGCCAGCGATCGCAGGGCTGCGGCACGCGCACCCGGCATGCCCAGCGCGGCGATATCCGCTGTCGCCAATGTTTCAGGCGCGGGGAACACGTGCGTCAAACCCGGCATCGCACCGTCCGCCGACGGCAACGGCTCGCCATGGACTTTCACCAGCTTCCCGGCGAGCCCAGTCGCTGCCGCGACCGTGATCTGTTGACCCAGGATGGCGCGCACGGCCAGTTCGAAGCCATCCCAGGCGCCTGGCACACGCAGCCCTGGCCGCGCTGCGACCAGCGGCGCCAGGGTCGGATCCTGCGCCAGATGCGCACCGATCGTGATGGGATCGGCCGCCAGATCGAAAACACGGCGCACGCGGGCAATGATCGTGGGCAGCGCGCGCAGATGCGGAAAGCGCACCGTGACCTTGACGCGCGCACCGGCGGCAGGCTCGACGACCAGCATGCCCTTACCGTCGCCGATCGCGATCGTGCGTGCGTAACGATCGCCCGCGACGACCTCGACGCCGGGAATCGCGCGTGCCGCCAGGAAGCCCAGCATGGCCTTCCAGTCATACGGCGGCCGATAGGCCAGCGTCACGGACACGGCACCGGCGCCATCGCTCGCCGTCTGCGTGCCACGGCTGCGCCGCAGCGCGATCGGCGGCCGGTCGAAGAGCTGCTGAAAAGTCTCGTTGAACCGCCGCACGCTGCCGAACCCCGCCGCCAGGGCAACCTGGGCCATCGAGAGCTGGGTATCGTGGATCAGCTGCTTGGCCAGCAGCACGCGCCGCGTCTGCGCCACGGCGATCGGCGAGGCGCCGAGATGCTGGCGGAAGAGCCGACGCAGCTGACGTTCGCCAACGCCCAGACGGTCTGCCAGTGCGTCGACATCGGCAGCGTCCAGCGCGCCGCTTTCGATCAGCGCCAGCGCCCGCGAGACGGTGTTGGACGTACCGCGCCAGGCGGCTAGGTCGGGTGAGGTTTCCGGCCGGCAGCGCAGGCAGGGCCGGAAGCCGGCACCCTGCGCACCCGTGGCGGTCGAAAAGAACAGGACGTTCTCGCGCTTGGGCGTGCGCGCCGGACAGATCGGCCGGCAGTAGATCCCGGTCGTCTTGACGGCAATGAACAGCCGTCCGTCAAAGCGGGCATCGCGCGTCTGGATGGCGCGGTAGCAGGCATCGTGGTCGAGGTCCATGGCGCCATCATCGCGCGCTTCCCCGCCGCCGTCTCGCGGTTTTCGGACGTTATTCCCCACCTCCCCCACGTCGTGGGGAGGACACGCCGGCATGGACCAGGTCCGCATCGGGGAAAGCGGGCGTGCCGTAAGTACGGAACAGCTCCAGGGCCTCGTCCATCTGCGCCGCCGAGAGCAGCGCCGGCTCGCCGATCGCGCAGGCCCGCAGATACATGCCGGCCAGCGCCTCGACCTCGACGGCCAGCGCCAGCGCCTTCTCGAGGGTGGCGCCGATGGCGATCAGCCCGTGATTGGCTAGCAGGCAAGCGCGCCGTCCCTCCAGCGCGGCGAGCGCCAGGTCGCTCAGCGCCTGGGTGCCGAAGGTGGCATAGGGCGCGCAGCGGATCGAGTCGCCGCCGGCCACCGCCACCATGTAGTGGAACGCCGGGATGTCCTGGCGCAGCACCGCCAGCGTCGTGGCGAGCGGACCGTGCGTGTGGATCACGGCACCGGCATCCGGCCGCGCCGCCAGGATGTCGCGATGAAAGCGCCATTCCGATGAGGGCCGCCGCGCCCCATACCAGCGCCCGCCCAGGGTCATGGTCGGGATCTGGGCCGGCGTCATCGCATCGTAGGCAACGCCGCTGGGCGTGATCAGGAACCGGTCGCCATCGAGCCGGACGCTGGCATTGCCCGACGTACCCTGGTTGATGCCCAACGCGTTCATCCGCCGGCAGGTATCGATCACGGCGCGGCGCAGGGTGGCCTCGGTTGGCATCGCTGCGGCGAATTGCTTTGCCTTTGTCATCGGCCCGGCCCTCGGCAAGGGGAACCACCCCACCCCTGCCGCAGCGTGTGGCCCTAGTCAAGAAAGCCGGCCAGCCGGGGCAGCCACAGGCTGATGCCGGGATAGTAGATGCACAGCATCAGGCCGACCACCTGCAAGGCGACGAACGGATACATGCCGCGATAGACGTCTGTCATGGTGACGCCGGGCGGCGCCGTACCCTTCATGTAGAACAGCGTGGCGCCGAAGGGCGGCGTCATGAAAGCGGTCTGCAGGTTGACCGCGACCAAGGTCCCGAACCAGGTCAGCAGATGTGCCTGGCCCGCCCCCGACCCAAGGTGATCGGAGAAATCGTACTTCGCCAGGATCGGCCCGAAGATCGGCAGCACGATCAGGCAGATCTCGATCCACTCGAAGGGGAAGCCCAGCAGGAAGATCAGGACCATCACGAAGGTCAGCATCTCCCACTTGGTGTCGATGCCCAGGCCCGACAATGTCGAGATCATCAGGTCGTCGCCACCCAACAGGCGAAAGACCAGGGAGAACCCGGTCGCGCCGAGAAAGATCATGAATACCAGCCCATTGGCGCGACAGGCCGAGATGACGGCCTCGTGCACCATCCTGACGTTCAGGCGATTGTTCAGGGCGGCAATCAGCATGGAGCCCAGCACGCCGACACCGCCGCTCTCGGTCGGCGTCGCCCAGCCGGCGAAGATCGAGCCGAGCACGATCACCATCAGCGCCGTCATCGGAAACATGCCGCGCCAGATCGTGTGCCAGAACTCGCGGCGGGTCTGCGGCCCGTAGTCCGCCGTCAGCTTGGGCGCCGTACCCGGACGCAGGATGGCGACACCCAGGATGTAGAGAATGTAGAGACCGGAGAGAACGAAGCCCGGCATGAAGCATGACAGGAACAGATAGCCGGCCGACGTGCCCAGCATCTCGGCCATCACTACCAGCATGATCGCCGGCGGGATAAGGATGCCGAGCGTCCCGGCCGAGGCGATGGTGCCGATCGCCAGCCGCTTGTCGTAGCCCGCCTTCAGCATCTGCGGCAGTGCGATGAGGGAGAGCGTGACGACGGCGGCGCCGACCACGCCGATCGGCGCGGCGAGGATGGTGCCCATCACCATGACGGCCACCGCCAGCGCGCCGGGCACGCGCTTGAGCATCACTTCGGTCGCGTCCAGCATCGCCTTGGCCGATCCCGATCGCTCGAGGATGGTGCCCATGAAGATGAACATCGGGACCGAGGCCAATACCGGGTCTATGGCGACCTGGCCCCACATGCGCAGGACGACGTCGGACACGCTGATGAGCCTGAAGACGCCCAGCTCCGCGCCGAGCAGGGCGAAGAGCAGCGCCATCCCGCCCATGACGTAGGCCACGGGATAGCCGCAGAAAATGACGAAGAACATCGCCACGAACATGATCAGGGCGAGGTTGTCGGCGAGCCAGTCGAGCACGGCAGCCTCCCTAGACTTCCGCCACCGTGTGGCCGATCTGCAGATTCACTTCTTCCGGCGACCGGCCGCCGAACAGCAAGGCAATCACGCGCAGCAGCACGCTTAGGATGCCGGCCACCACCATCCACAGGCCGGCCGCGTAAATGCCCTTCAGCACCCAACGGTGCGAGAGCCCGACGGGGCTGTCGGACGTCTCGTTCAACCGGTACGACTGGACGACGAAGTCGATGCTGTACCACGACACCAGGGCAATGTAGGGCAAGGCGAACAGCACGCAGCCGGCCAGCTCGACCCAGGCCTTGCGGCGCAGGCTGAGGCGCTCGGTGAAGGAATCGACCCGGGGATGGGCGTTGATCGTGTAGCAATAACCCATCCACAGCGAGAAGATGGCGGCGTGGAAATGCCACTCAAGTTCCTGCAGCTTGGTATAGGGCAACTGCAGGCCGATCTTGCGCGCCAGCACGTCGAACGTGATGACGCAGGCCATCACCACCAGCAGCCAACCAGACGCGAAAGCGACCCGTTCCAACGTCCGTCGGATCCACTCGGCGATCGCCAGCAGTGCTTTCATGATGTCGCGCTCCCCCTGCGCCGGAGCCGGTGCCTGCGTGCACCCGATCTCAATTCCGCGCGTCCCCGGGCATCGATGATCCATCGATGCCCGGCATCGCCACAGCGTTCGACGGCTACTTGCTGTTGAGGTAGGTCGCTTTCATCGTCTGCGAGTCGCCCCACACGGCGTACTTCTTGCGGAAGTCGAGGTAGTGGTCGGCGATCTTCTTGAACAGCGGATCCTTGGCGGAATCCTCGGCGATGACCTCGAGCCACGCCTTCTCATAGGCAGCAAGATCCTTGTCGCTCCAGCGACGCACCTGCACGCCGTGCTTGCTCTGCATCTCCTGCATCGGACCGAATTGCGAGGCCTCGGTCTCGGCATAGGTGAAGATCACCTGAGCCTGGGCTGCGACCTCGATCATCGCCTTGTAGGGAGCAGGCAACGCATCGAACGCCTTGGCGTTCATCAGGAACTCGCTGCACGACACCTGTTGGTGCCAGCCCGGGAAGTAGTTGAACTTCGCGATCTGGTGGAAGCCCAGCTGGATGTCCATCGTCGGCATCGAGAACTCGGTGGCGTCGATTACGCCCCTTTCCAGCGCCGGGAAGATGTCGGCCGCCGCCAGCAGCTGCGTCGACACCCCCATCTTCTCCATCACCCGCGCGCCCAGGCCGAAGAAGCGCATCTTGATGCCTTTCATGTCCTCGACACCCTTCACCTCCTTGCGGAACCAGCCCGACGTTTCGGGGCCGATACAGAAGCAGTCGAAGGCCTTCAGGCCATGCTGGGCATAGATCTCGTCGCGCAGCTTGTTGCCGCCGCCATGCCACTTCCACGCCAGGAACTCGCCGATGCCCGGCCCGAACGGCACGGTCGTGAAGAAGGCAAGCGCCGGATATTTGCCGGTGTGGTAGCCCGGCGTCGTCCAGCATGACTCGATCGAACCCTTGGATACCGCGTCGAAGCACTCCAGTGCCGGAACCAGCGCGCCGGGCTCGAAGAACTTGATCTCGAACTTGCCGCCGGACAGCCGCTCGACGTCCTTGGTGAAGCGCACGCCCGACGGGCCGAGATGCGGCAGCTGGCTGCCGAACGTGCTCTGCATCTTCCAGCGAACCTTGTCCTGCGCTGTCCCTGGCGTAGCGCTCAGCA
Source organism: Vineibacter sp. (assembly GCA_035279205.1). GTDB lineage: Bacteria > Pseudomonadota > Alphaproteobacteria > Reyranellales > Reyranellaceae > Vineibacter. The sequence goes on along the minus strand of DATEIF010000362.1, from coordinate 14,256 downwards.
TGGCAATGGTCGCGGCCAGAGCGGCCGCGGACATGATTCTGAGAAACATGTGTCACCTCCCATAGCGTGCTTTGTCGTGGGTCGGCAGCCGTGACTGCACGACCCAGCGCCGGCTCCCTGTGTCCGGTCTGGCTTGGCCGGCGCTGCGCGCCGGCAATGTGCGAATGCAAAGCTACGGTGATGCGGTACTGCGCGACCCAACGCCGGTTCGTATGTCCGGATTTATCTGGTCGGCCTGATCGGCCGAATTTTCGCCATGCGAAGCTAAAACAAGAGACGCGGGCAATCAATGCCCATTCGACAGCACGATAAACAAGGCGCGCCGTGCTCGTCGCTGTCGGCCCATCACTGTCGGGCAGTCGGTGCGATCAAGCCGAATGCCGTGCGCGTTGCTCCGGGTAGAGCGACAGCAGCCCTGCTTCGCTCGCCGGGCAGACGCCGCGCTCGGTGATCAAAGCGGTGACCAGTCGTGCCGGCGTGACATCGAACGCATAGTTCGCGACGTCGCTGCCGTCGGGCACCAGCACCACCTCCTCGTAGGCGCCGGATGCGGTGCGTCCCGCGATGTGCGAGACCTCGCGGCCATCGCGCTGTTCGATCGGGATCTCGCGCACGCCGTCGCCCAGCGTCCAGTCGATCGTGGGATAGGGCAGCGCCACATAGAACGGCACGCCATTGTCATGCGCCGCCAGCGCCTTCAGGTAGGTGCCGATCTTGTTGCAGACATCGCCGCGGCGCGTCGTGCGATCGGTGCCGACGATGCAGAAATCGACCATGCCGTGCTGCATCAGGTGGCCGCCGACATTATCGGCGATCACGGTGTGCGGAACGCCGTGGCGCCCCAGCTCAAAGGCCGTCAGGCTGGCACCCTGGTTGCGCGGCCGCGTCTCGTCGACCCACACGTGAACGGGGATGCCCTCGCCGTGCGCCCGGTAGATCGGCGCCAGCGCCGTGCCCCAGTCGACCGTAGCCAACCAGCCGGCATTGCAGTGGGTCAGCGCATTGATCCGCTCGCCCTCCGGCTTGTGTGCCGCGATGTCCTGGATCAGACGCAGCCCGTTGTCGCCGATCGCGCGACAGATGGCGACATCCTCGTCGCAAATCGCCGCAGCGCGGGCGTAGGCCGCTTCGCGTCGTTCAGCCGGCGGCAGTTGCCGCAGCCCGTCCCGCACATCGTCCAGCGCCCAGCGCAGGTTGACCGCCGTCGGCCGCGTCTGCAACAGGAGCGCATGCGCGCAATCCAGCGCGGCATCCGCCGGATCCTCCGCCGCCGCCAGCGCCAGGCCATAGGCGCCGGCGGCGCCGATCAGCGGCGCACCGCGCACCACCATGGTGCGAATGGCCTCGGCAACCTGCGGCATCGAGGTCAACCGGCGGACGACAAACGCGTGTGGCAGGCGCGTCTGATCGATCACGTCGACCGAGCGGCCGTCATCGGCGAGCCAGATGGTGCGGTACGGTTTGCCGTCGACTTTCATGGCCCGCACAGTTTCCGCCGGTGCCCGCACTGTCAAGCCTGGGGCCCCCTCGTCATCCCGCCGACTCATGAGGAAAACTTATTATCCAGCATGCCATTCTCCGGTGTCACGGCCGACAGATACGTGTAGGTACACGGCACACAACTCCGAGGATCCGGCTTGTCATCGCTTCCCACCCGCACCGCCCGTGAACAGGCGATCCTGACAGGTCCGATCCTGCCGACGATCCTGCGGCTGGCGGCGCCCAACGCCTTCACGGTGATCGTGCAAAGCCTGGTGATCGTGGTCGAGACGGTGTTCGTCGGCACGCTCGGCCCCGAGGCACTGGCGGCGAACGCCTACGTCTTTCCTTTTCTCGTGCTGATGCAGACCATGTCGACCGGCGCCATGGGCGGCGGCGTGTCGTCGTCGGTGGCGCGCGCGCTGGGCGCCGGCGACCTGGCGCGCGCCCGTGCGCTGGTCCTGCATGCGACTCTGATTGCCATCGGCTTCGGCGTGCTGTTCACGCTGCTGATGCGCGGCTTCGGCCCGGCGATCTACAGCGCCATGGGTGCGCGCGGTACCGTGCTCGATCTGGCGCTGCGCTATTCCGATACGCTGTTCGCCGGCGTCACCACGATCTGGCTGGCGAACACCCTGCTCAGCATCGTGCGCGGCACCGGCAACATGGCGATGCCGACGGCGATCCTGCTGACGACGGCTGCGGTGCAGATGGCGCTGGGCTACGCCCTCACACAAGGGATCGGTGCCCTGCCCTCGTCCGGCATCGCCGGAATCGGCTGGTCGACCATCCTGGCCAATGGCCTTGGCGCCGCAGCGACGCTGGTTTTCCTCTTCTCGCCCCGATCGCGCGTACGACCGGCGATCACCGGCGTGCGGCCGTCGTGGCCGATGTTCCGCGACATCCTGCGCGTGGGCGGCGTGGCGATCTTCTTCTCCCTGCAGAATGCGTTCGCGGTGATGGTGCTCTCGGGCGTCATCGGCGGCTTCGGTGCGACGGCCGTTGCCGGCTACGGTATCGGCGCGCGGCTGGAGATGCTGCAGATCTCGATCGTGTTCGGCATCGGCGCCGCGCTGGTGCCCATGGTGGGCATGAATGTCGGCGCCGGCCGCATCGCCCGCGCGCGGCGGATCACACTCTTGGGCGCCCTGCTGGCAGGCGCACTGACGGGCCTCGTCGGCACCGTTTTCGCCCTCATGCCGTCCTGGTGGAGTGGCCTCTACACGGCCGACCCCTTGCTGCGCGAGGCCACGGCGACCTACCTGCAGCGGGTGGGGCCGACCTACGCATTGTTCGGATTCGGCATCTGCCTGTATTTCGCCACGCAAGGCTCGGGCCGCGTCATCGAACCGGTGCTGGCCGCCACGGCACGGCTGATCCTGGTGCTGGTGGGTGCCACGCTGGTGATCCGCTGGGGTGGTGATTACGCGATCCTGTGCTGGGTCATCGCCGCGGCCATGGTGGCCTACGGCCTGCTTGCCGGCGCCGTGCTGGCGTTGACGCCGTGGCGCGCGCCTGCGCAAACCAGCCGCGCCGCAGCGCCTACGGTAGGCCAGGTATCCACCGCCGCTGGAAAGTAGTTCATGATCGCCCTCACACATGAGGACGGGTGGACCATCTTGAGCCGCGCCACGGGACGGCTGGACGAGGACATGCTGGCGCCGGTGCGACGCCATCTCGCGCGCGGCACGCGACAGACATTGTCGGCCGGCGCGTCGCTCGTCGTTCCCGGTGAGCCCTGCCAGGCGTTCGCCTACATCGAGGCTGGCCTGATCCAGTCGACCCTGCTGCGCGGCGATGGCGAGCACGTGATCGTCGAACGCATCGGTCCCGGCTCCATCTGCGGCGAAGGTCCCAGCCTGCACGGCCTGCCGCCGGCCGTGGAAATGGTGGCGCTCGAGACGACGCGTGTCGTGCTGTTCGACCGCGCGCTCACGGAGCGCCTGTTTCGCGAGGACCCTGAGTTCGCGCTGGCGATCGCGCGCGTGCTGAGCGTGAAGTATCACGGGCTTCTGGCCCGCTTCGGGGCCGTGACGGACCGCCGGCCGGCCGAACGCCTGGTCGAGCTGCTGGGCCGTCTGGGCCGTCATTGGGGCGAACCGCACCGGCGCGGCCGGCTGATCCGTACCCGCCTCACGCACGATGACATGGCGGCGATGACCGGGCTGTCGCGCGTGACGGTCACCCGCAGCATCGCCAGCCTGCGCCGCGGCGGCAGGCTCGACGTCGTGGCCGGCAACTACCTGCTGGTGGACGTCGTCGACTGAGCGGCCCGCGCAGTGGCTGGCGCAACGCCCTGCACCAGCAGGACGGTACCGTCCGTCGCCGCGATACGGTCCTGCGAGATCGCCTGGTATTCGTCCGATGATGACCAGCGACGGAAGCTGTCGCGATCGGCGAATTCCATGACGATGATCTTGTCCCGGCCCCAGCTGCCCTCAACCAACTCCGGTCGCTCGTCGGCCGCCAGCAGCCGGCCGCCGTACTGGATCAGCACCGGCATGAAGCCGGCGACATACCGCTCGTAGCGCGCCCGGTCGTGGATGGATATCTGCGCGATGGCATAGACGGTCACGGTGTGCCCTCCCGGCGGGTTTGCCGCTGCCTACCGTCCCGACATCACCGGCGCAGTATCGCCAGATACAAAGGGGCCCTCGAGTGGACGCACATCATCCCTTCTCCCCGCGCAGGCGGGGAGAAGGTGGCGCGCAGCGCCGGATGAGGGGCTTTGCGACGCTTCGATCAGTCGAAGTCGTGCTGGCACCACTGACATGGTCGAGAGATCGCGAAGCCCCTCATCCGCCCTTCGGGCACCTTCTCCCCGCCTGCGCGGGGAGAAGGGAAGGATCGCCATTCCATCCGAACGAAACGGAATCTACGCCGCCTCGCGCTGCAGCAGGGCGCGCTTGCGCCGCACGCCCCAGCGGTAGCCCGAGATCCCGCCGTCGGCCTTGACGATGCGGTGGCAGGGCACGGCGATCGCCAGCGCGTTCGCGGCGCAGGCCTCGCCGACCTCGCGCGCCATGCGCGGCTCGCCCAGGCTTCGGGCAATATCGCCGTAGCTTGCGGTGCTGCCCACCGGGATCGTCATCAGCGCCTGCCAGACGCGCTGCTCGAATGGTGTGCCGCGCAGGTCGAGCGGAAAATCGACACCCCGAGCCGGCGCCTCGACGAAGCGGATGACCTGGGCGAGTTGCCGGGACGCATCTTCGTCGCCCGCCGTCACCGTCGCATGCGCGAAGCGATGCGCGAGGTCGTCCGCCAAGGCCTGTGGATCATCGCCCAGCAGGATGGCGCAAACGCCTTTGTGGCTGATCGCGACCAGGACAACACCCAGCCAGCACCGGCCGGTCGCGAAGCGGATGGTTTCGCCGCCGACGTCAGTGGCGGCATGCATGATCGCGGAGGTCATCACGTCTGCTCCTTGAGGGGATCGCGCACCCATGGTGCGCAGTCCCTATCTAACGATCAGGACCGGGCGCTGCGCTCCGCTTTCTGCCGTCAAATTCGCAATCGGCTTGGGGGCACCAACTCTGGCGATCTATCGACCGCCAGCCTCATCCTGAGGAGGCCGCGCAGCGGCCGTCTCGAAGGATGGCTACAAACGTGGTCCCGGTCAGGCTTGTTCGCAGCGCTCGCGCGTAGCCACCCTTCGAGACGCGGCCCCGCGGGCCGCTCCTCAGGGTGAGGTGGGTGCGGATGTTCTCGGAAAATGCTCCATCCGCTACACCGCCAGCGCGATGCCGTCGTGGCCCGGATCGGCGCCACCGTCGAGGCCGTCGGGGTGCACCCGGATGGCATGCACGGCGGCGAAGCCGAAGGTATAGGGGCTGCGCACCACGTCATAGCCCTGGCCCTGCAGCGCCCGCTCGGTGGCCCAGGGGATGCGGTTGCTGATGTCGATAGCATCGCTGGTGGCCGAGAAGCGCGCCGCCGACACCGCCTCGACCATGGTCATGCCGTGGTCGAGCGCGTTCAGCACCACATGCAGGACACCCATGGCGATCTGCGTCGCGCCGGGTGCGCCAATAATCAGATCGGGCTTGTCGCCGCGGAAGAGGATCGACGGCACCACCGAGCTGAAGCGGGCCTTGCCCGGCGCGATGCTGCCGGCGCGCCCGGGCCGCGGATCGAACACGCCCATGCAGCCGTTGTACATGAAGCCCAGCCCGTCGGTGATCACGCCCGACGGCATGCCCAGCGAATGGGTCATGGTGAAGCAGTTGCCATCCTTGTCGATGGCCGAGATGTGGGTGGTGTCCTTGCTGGGCGTGCCGCTGTTGAAGCGCGGCACGCTCGCCTTCACGCCGCGCTTGATCTCGTCCGCCATGGCGCGCGCATAGTCTTTCGAGATCAGCCTGGCGAGCGGCACGTCGATGAATTTCGGATCGCCGACATGGCGGTCCTTGTCGATGGTGGCGCGCTTCATCGCCTCGGCGACGACGCGGATATACTCGACGGAATTGTGCTCCAGGCCGGCAAGATCGAACTGCTCCAGGATGTTCAGCATCTGGATCAGCATCACGCCGCCGCCCGGCGGCTGGTTGCTCGATACGCGCCAGTCGCGATAGGTGCCCCACAGCGGCGCGTTGTGTGTCGGCTGCCATTGCCGCAGGTCGTCGGCCGTCAGAAGAGCGTCATGCCGCCTCATGTCGTCGGCGATGGCCTGCGCGATCTCACCCTCGTAGAAGACGTCGGCACCGCCCTTGGCGATGCGGCGCAACACCTCGGCATAGTCGCGGTTGACCACGATGTCGCCGACCCGCTTGGGCGAGCCGTCGTCGCGGCAATAGAGGCGCCGCGCCGCCGGCGTGAAGCGCAGGCGCTCGTGATTGGGCGCACGTCCCATGGCGCCATCGTCGGCCCACCAGAAATGCACGTGCGGCCGCACCGCCCAGCCGTTGTGCGCCCAGTGGATCGCGGGCTCGACGATCTGCGCCCAGGGCAAGGCGCCATGAGCGCGGTGCGCGGCCCAGTACATGCGCAGGTTGGCCGGCGCGCAGATCGAGCGATAGCCGATATCGTTGACGCGGCCCTTGAGGATGAAACCGTAGCCATCGCGGGCCTCGGCCTCGATCAGGTTGGCCCACATGTCCGGCCGCGCGGCCAGCGGCGCCGGCGCATGGGCATCGATATAGCCATGGAACGACTTGGCCGGCATGTAGATGCCGCAGCTGCCGAAGCCCGCTATGCCGCACATCATGGGATCGACGACGCCTTGCACCAGGGCGCAGGCGATGCCGGCATCGACCGCGTTGCCACCCGCCCTCAGCATTTCGGCACCCGCCTCGGCTGCTTCCGGTTGGGGTGCCACGATCATCGCCCGTTTACGCTGGATCATCTGTGCCTGTTCCTCCGCTGACCGACAAAATCGTATCAGCCTGTGGCGGCACGGGTCTACGATGCGGACGCTGATGCGTCGGAAGGGTGGCACAACGTGAAGCGGGTTCTGATCACCGGGTTCGAGCCGTTCGACGGCGAGGCCATCAATCCGGCGTGGGAGGTCGCGCGCCGCCTGGACGGGTGGCGCGGCACGGCGCATGTCGTCACCGCGCGCCGACTGCCCTGCGTCTTCAGCGCCATCCGTCCGGCGCTCGAGCACGAACTGGCGACGCTCAAGCCTGATCTTGCGATCTGTGTCGGGCAGGCCGGCGGCCGGGTCGACGTGTCACTGGAGCGCGTCGCGATCAACGTCGACGACGCGCGCATCCCCGACAATGAGGGTGCGCAGCCCATCGACCACCCCGTCGTCGCCGGCGGACCCTCGGCCTATTTCACCACCTTGCCGGTGAAGGCGATCCTGCAGCGCCTGCGCAGCGCGGGCTTGCCGGCGCAAGTGTCCAACACCGCCGGCACGTATGTCTGCAATCACACGTTCTACATGCTGCGCCATCTGGCGGAGACGGCCCATCCGGCCGTGCGGCGCGCCGGTTTTATCCACATCCCGTACCTTCCCGAGCAAGCCACGCATCATCCCGGCAGCGCGAGCCTGGCGATCGACTCCTTGACCGCCGCTCTGCGCATTGCGATCGAGACGTCACTTGAAGTGACGACCGACATCCGCCTTGCGGCGGGCGCCCTCCATTGAGCGCCGGTGCCACCGTCATCCCGAGCGTAGCGAGGGATCTCCCGCGAATGGCGCACCAAGCGTCGCTCGCAGGAGATCCCTCTCCTCAGGCTGTCGACGGGGCGCTCGGGATGACAGTCGCGACTTACTAGCTCACGGGCAGTTGGGGATCGGGCGTCTCGCGTCCGCGGGCTCGACCGCGCGATACGGCAGCCAGCAGTGCCTCATGAACTTCGTGCAGCGTGTCTTCAACTTCACGCCAGACCGTTTCGGGTGCGTTCGCCTCCTCGGCAAAACGTCCGATCAACTGCAACAACTCGTGCACCTGCCGCCATGCGTCCCCTTCGGCTGCCGCGATGAACGGCCGATAAAGCTCAAGCGCATCGTCAATGTCCTCGGCGGCGCGTCTGAGCGCGCGGACATCCTCGCTTTTCGCCATGGGTCGCTCCATCGCCGGACGGGACCAGCGCCATTATAATTCGAATTCTGATTGCCTGGCACAACAACGAAAAAGTCCACTTCCGGGTGCAATAACCGGTTGTGACAAACCTGTGCTGCCGCAGCGCAGCACTGGCAACCAAGTCCCCGGTCACGACATTGGTCATATGTCGGTCGGCGCCCGTTATCGGCGTCGAAGAGTGCCGTTTGGCCTGACGGCTTGCCGTGCCGCCCATGGCAGCCCCTGTTGGCCCTGTCGGCAATCTCATGGGCGGAGGGTTTTTCATGACACGCCATGACATGTTCGAAGCAAGCGCCCGCTCGCCAGCCGCGGAGGAGCGGTCCCAGGATGTCCCTTCGCGCATGACGTTGGTCAGCGCGCGTATCCTCGAGTACCTGATTTTCGCAGGGTTGATCGGCGCCGGCATCCTGTTGGCAGGCGTTGTAGCGCGCCTCCTGTTCGGATCGTCCGTCACGACGGTCCTGTAACCAGCCACGCGCGACGACGGCGACAGCGCGGCCTTTACCCTGAGGCCGCGAGGTTGCCGTTGTGTCCAAATTTCCGGTGGTCGGTCAGGCTTGCTGACGGAAATCATTCTCGGTTCTGGATCGACCGCGGTCTCGGCACGTCTCATCCGCCATCCCGACTTTAGGGACTCCCCTCGCGGGAGGTCCCTCGCTACGCTTGAGATGACGAGGGCTCGCGATGGCGGGCTGAATGAGGGGCTGCGCCATGACGACGATCAAAGGCGGATTGATCCAGATGCAGCTCAAGGGCGGCACCAACCTCGAGCCTGCCGCCATCCGCGAGCACATGATCGAGGCGCACGTGCCGCTGATCGCGGCGGCGGCCAAGCAGGGCGTGCAGGTGCTCTGCATGCAGGAGGTGTTCACCCAGCCCTACTTCTGTCCCAGCCAGGACAGCAAGTGGTATGCCGCCGTCGAGCGCATCCCCGATGGCCCCACCGTGACGCTGATGCAGGAGCTGGCGCGCAAGCACAGTATGGTCATCGTGGCGCCGATCTACGAAGAGGAGATCACCGGCGTCTACTACAACACCGCCGCCGTGATCGATGCCGACGGCAAATATCTTGGCAAGTACCGCAAGAACCACATCCCGCAGGTCGCCGGCTTCTATGAGAAGTTCTTCTTCCGGCCCGGCAATCTCGGCTATCCCGTGTTCCAGACCGCCTACTGCAAGCTCGGCGTCTATATCTGCTACGACCGCCACTTCCCCGAAGGCTGGCGTGCGCTGGCGCTCAACGGTGCCGAGTACATCGTGAACCCCTCGGCCACCGTCGCCGGTCTCAGCCAGTATCTGTGGGAGCTCGAGCAGCCGGCCGCCGCCGTCGCCAACGGCTGCTACATCGGCGCCGTCAATCGCATCGGCACCGAGGCGCCGTGGAACATCGGCAAATTCTACGGCTCGAGCTACTTCGTCAATCCGCGCGGCAAGATCATCGCCCAGGCCAGCGGCGACAAGGACGAGCTTGTCACTGCCGACATGGACCTGGAGATGGTGCGCGAGGTGCGCAACCTCTGGCAGTTCTTCCGCGACCGCCGCCCGGAAACCTACGGCGATTTGCTGAAGCCTTGACTTGCTTTCCTCCCCAGCTTCGCTGGGGAGGAGCCCCGAAGGGGCGGAGGGGAACCGACGTGGTCTTGGTAATGAAGACCACGTCGGCTCCCCCTCCGGCCTTCGGCCACCTCCCCCACTGCGTGGGGGAGTGCTCTTGAGTCCACCCCGCAGCCCGCCAGCGTCATCTTCACGATCGCATCGGTCGCCGCGGCGAAATCGGCATCGGACAGCCGTTTGCGTCCCAGCACGGCGCGGACCTGCACCTCGAAGTCGGCGTAGTGCTGGGTCATCGCCCAGAGATTGAACAGCAGATGCACCGGGTCGACCGGCGCCATCAGGCCGCGGCTGGCCCAGTGCTTGAAGACGGCCGCCTTCTGCGCCACGCGCCGGCGCAGATCGTTGGCGAGGTAGCTGCCCAGCTGCGGCGCGCCGTGCAGGATCTCGTTGGCGAACACTTTGGAGGCGTTGGGCCGGGTGCGTGACCAGTACATCTTGCCGCGAATGTAGTCATCCAGCGCCTCGACCGGGTGCCGCTCGCGGTCGATGGCGTCGAGCGCCCCCAGCCACAGATCGAGGATGTTGGCCAGCACGGCGCGATAGAGCGCCCGCTTGGTGCCGCAGTAGTAGTGCAGGTTGGCCTTGGGCAGCTTGGCGCGGGCGGCAATCGCGGCCGTGGTGGCACCCTGGAAGCCCGCCTCCGCGAACACTGCCTCGGCAGCGACCAGAATGCGCGCCTGGTTGCGGGCTCGGATACTGCCGCCCTGCCCTGCCGCTTGCTTGGCCATCGCTCCGTTTTCCCGAATCTGCCCTCGCGAAATCTTGACCGTTTGGTCAGATTCTCGCTACCCTCATTTTTAGAGGGGATGGCAAGCCGGTATCGGCCGGCCGCGGACACCGCCATCCGAAAGGCCAGGGCGACGATGGCGGACATCGGTGATATCGCGGCCAATCGGCTGTCTGCCGAGCAGTATCAGCGCCACTTCGACGACGTCGAACCGCCGCTCGATCGAAAGCGCGCGCTGGTCGAAGCCAGCCGCTGCCATTTCTGCTACGACGCGCCCTGCCTGGAGGCCTGCCCCACCGGCATCGACATCCCGGGCTTCATCCGCAAGATCGCGACCGACAACGTCAAGGGCTCGGCGATCACCATCCTGGAAGAGAACATCATGGGCGGCGCCTGTGCCCGCGTCTGCCCGACCGAGATCCTGTGCGAGCGGGCCTGCGTGCGTACGGCGCAGGAAGGCAAGCCGGTCGATATCGGCGCCCTGCAGCGCTACGCCACCGACTGGCTGTTCGACCACGGCATCCAGCCGTTCACGCGCGCCGCACCTACAGGCAAGCGCATCGCCGTCGTGGGTGCCGGCCCGGCGGGTCTCGCCTGCGCCCATCGCCTGGCGCTGCTGGGGCACGATACGGTCGTCTTCGAAGCACGTCCCAAGGCCGGTGGGCTCAACGAGTACGGCGTCGCCGCCTACAAGGTGCCGCACGATTTCGCGCAGCGCGAAGTCGATTTCATCCTGTCGCTGGGCGGCATCGAGCTGCGGCACAACCAGGCGCTGGGCCGCGACATCACCCTGGCGCAATTGCGTCGTGACTACGACGCCGTCTTCGTCGGCACCGGGTTGGGTGGCGTGAATGCGCTGCAGCTTGATGGCGAGACACTGCCCGGCGTCGAGGATGCCGTTGCCTATATCGAACGGCTGCGCCAGGCGCCGGACAAATCCCGATTGCCGATCGGACGCCGCGTGGTCGTGATCGGCGGTGGCAACACGGCGATCGACATCGCGGTGCAGGCCAGACGCCTGGGCGCCGAGGACGTCACCATCGCCTATCGGCGCGGACCCGACGCCATGAGCGCCACCCACCACGAGCAGGAATTCGCCCAGACCAACGGCGTGAAGATCAAGCACTGGGCACGTCCGGTGCGTTTGCTGAGCGACGGCGGGCGCCTGTCCGGTGTCGAATGCGAGGCCACTACGCTCGACGCCGACGGCAAGCTGGTCGGCACTGGCACGCGCTTTGCGCTGGCAGCGGACATGCTGTTCAAGGCCATCGGCCAGACCTTCGTGGCGATCCCGGTACAAGACGGCGGCCACGACCTGCTGGACCTGCGGCAGGGACGCATCGCGGTCGACGACACCGGCCGCACATCGCTGCCCGATGTCTGGGCTGGCGGCGACTGCATTGCCGGCGGCCAGGACCTGACGGTGAGCGCCGTGCAGGACGGCAAGCGCGCCGCGCATGCGATCGACCACTTTCTGCGAAACGCCTGAGGGAGGACCGCCATGGCCGACCTGCGTTGTACCTTCGCCGGGATCAAGTCGCCCAATCCGTTCTGGCTCGCCTCGGCGCCGCCGACCGACAAGGAATACAACGTCGTGCGCGCCTTCAAGGCCGGCTGGGGCGGCGCGGTGTGGAAGACGCTGGGCGAAGCCGGGCCGCCTGTGGTGAACACCGCCTCGCGCTACGGCACGCTGGAGGTCAACGGCCAGCGCATGGTGGGCTTCAACAACATCGAGCTGATCACCGACCGGCCGCTCGAGGTCAATCTGCGCGAGATCAAGCAGGTCAAGCGCGACTGGCCCGACCGTGCCGTGATCGTGTCGCTGATGGTGCCGTGCGTCGAGGACAGCTGGAAGCAGATCCTCGCCGTCGTCGAGGACACCGGCTGCGACGGGGTCGAGCTGAATTTCGGCTGCCCGCACGGGATGTCCGAGCGCGGCATGGGCGCCGCGGTGGGCCAGGTGCCGGAATACATCGAGATGGTGACGCGCTGGTGCAAGCAGCACACCCGCATGCCGGTGCTGGTGAAGCTGACGCCCAACGTCACCAACATCCTGGGCCCGGCGCGCGCTGCCAAGCGAGGCGGCGCCGATGCCGTGTCGCTGATCAACACGGTGAACTCGATCATCGCGGTCGATCTCGACAAGATGGCGCCGACACCGACGGTCGACGGCAAGGGCACGCATGGCGGCTATTGCGGCCCGGCCGTGAAGCCCATCGCGCTGCACATGGTGGCGGAGATCGCGCGCGATCCCGAATGCGCCGGCCTGCCGATCTCGGGCATCGGCGGCATTTCCACCTGGCGCGACGCCGCCGAGTTCATGGCGCTGGGCGCCGGCTCGGTGCAGGTCTGCACCGCCGCCATGCACTACGGCTTCAAGATCATCGACGACATGGTCGACGGCCTCAACAACTGGCTGGACGAGAAACGTCACGCCGATCTCGCCGCCGTGGTCGGTCGTGCCGTGCCCAACGTCACGGACTGGCAATACCTCAACCTCAACCACAAGATCCTGGCCCGCATCGACCAGGACCTCTGCATCAAGTGCGGCCTGTGCCATGCCGCCTGCGAGGACACCTCGCACCAGGCGATCGCGGCGCTGCGCGCCGATGGCGCACGCCGCTACGAGGTGATCGACGCCGAGTGCGTCGGCTGCAATCTCTGCATGCATGCCTGCCCGGTGACCGGCTGCATCACCATGGTCGAGGTGCCGACCGGCAAGCCGCCGCTCAACTGGACGCAGCATCCCAACAACCCGATGCGCCAGGCGGCGGAGTAGCGGGTGCATCGGCTCACGTCCGTCCTCCCGAGCGCTTCCCCTGTCATCCCGAGCGCAGCGAGGGATCCAGGCGCCGTTCCTGGATCCCTCGCCGCGCTCGGGATGACAGCGGAGCTCTTGGGATGGCCGGCACAGTGCTTACGATCCGGTCTGTACGCTTTCACGGAGTTCTCAAGCAGTGCAGACTGTGCGCATGCTAACGCCTGAGCCGGCCGAACAGCCCAAGACGAAGGACGCCGCGGTTGCCATCGACATCCGCAAGCTGTCCCTGACCTACCGCACGGCGGACACACCGGTCGTGGCGCTGTCGGACATCGACCTGAAGATCCGCACCGGCGAGTTCGTCTCGTTCATCGGCCCGTCAGGTTGCGGCAAGACCACGCTGATGCGGGTGATCGCCAACCTGGTCGATCCCACCGACGGCACCATCACTGTCAACGGCATGAGCCCCGAGCAGGCGCGCCTGCAGCGCGCCTATGGCTATGTCTTCCAGGCGCCGGCGCTCTACCCCTGGCGCACCGTGCGGCGCAACCTCACCTTGCCGCTCGAGATCATGGGCATGCCCAGGAGCGAGCAGGCCGCCCGGGTCGAGAAATACCTGACTCTGGTGGGCCTGAACGGCTTTGAGGGCAAGTTTCCCTGGCAGCTGTCGGGCGGCATGCAACAGCGGGTCTCGATCGCCCGCGCACTGGGGTTCGAGCCGGCGCTGCTGCTGATGGATGAACCGTTCGGTGCGCTCGATGAGATCACGCGCGATCATCTGAACGAGCATCTGCTGCGGCTGTGGGAACGCACCAAGGTCACGGTGATCTTCGTCACCCACTCGATCCCCGAGGCCGTGTTCCTCTCCAACCGCATCGTGGTGATGTCGCCGCGGCCGGGCCGCATCGTGGAGGTGATCGACAGCGACCTGCCGCCCGACCGCACGCTCGACGTGCGCGAGACACCGGCGTTCCTCGACATCGCCCACCGCGTGCGCGTCGCCCTGCGGGCGGGGCACAGTTATGATGATTAGGGCTCAATCCATACCTTCCCCCGCCTGCGGGGGAAGGTGCCCGAAGGGCGGATGGGGGTTGCCTTCACGCGCTCGGTGTGTCCGAAGCATCCCCCATCCGGCGCTGCGCGCCACC
>DATEIF010000361.1:0-4291 GCA_035279205.1 Vineibacter sp. | reverse complement strand
CGCGGGGAGAAGGGAGCAGACGCGTTCTGAGGCCCGATCACGCGCTATGTACCCGCCGCTTCGGTGTCGCCGAGCATATTTGACAGATCCTCGATCTTTCCCCGGACAGCCCTGCGCTCCCGCGGGACGAGGGGCGGTGTGCCTGCTCCAGATTACTGGATGACAGCTGAACCTCGCTCCATCTCTGCAATCATCCGATCGAACCCGAAGCCCGTGCCCTCGCGACGCGGTGCGATGTCCTCGGCGTGCAGGAAGACGGCCTGCTCCGTGTAGAGCATTCGCGTGCCCGACGGCATCGGCGTAAGCTCGATCGTTGCCTGGGAGCTCGAAACCAGCGCATCGTCGATGCGCATGGTGAAGGCATAAATGATGTGGCGCGCCGCAGCGATGTCGAGATAGCGAGCACGAAACTCGTGTGCGCGGCCGGCCTGATCCTGCAGGCGGCTCACCTCCTCGCCGCCGTTGCGAAAATCCATGCGGACCTCGAGCGGCCGCCAGTCGGGATGGCAGTCGGTCCAGCGCTGCTTCAGCGCCGGGTCCGAGAAAAAGCGAAAGGCGTTGTCGGGTGCGCCGGGCAAGGTGCGTTCGATCACGAAGGTGGTGTGCGCGTACGGCGTCATGGCTCGGCAGTCCTTTGTTCATCTTCCATCAGTTGCTGCAAGCGGTCGAAGGCGGCGTTCAGCGCGCGCTTGTGGCCGGCCAGCCAGTCGTCGATCGACCGCAGCGCCTGCGGGCGCACCGCGAAGGTGCGCACGCGCCCGGCTTTGTGCGAAGACACCAGGCCGGCGGTTTCGAGGATCTTCAGGTGCTTCACGGCAGAGGGCATCGCCATGCCGTGTGCTTGCGCGAGTTCCGTCACCGATGCCGGCCCGCGCGCGAGCTGGTCGATCATGCCGCGGCGGTGAGGGTCCGCCAGGGCCTGGAACAGCGTGTTCAGGCTGTCGTTGGCCTCGATCATGGGCGTGGGCTACCGGAACCGGTCCGGGATGTCCTGGTTGAACGGAAAGAACGAGAAATACGGCCGCGCCTCGGCGATCACCCGCTCGACCGACGGCCGTGACATCAGCCGGTCGACATATCCCCGCAGATGACGATGACGGTCGGCGATGGGGTGAATGATGGACGCATAGAACAGCGCCGGCGCGGCGGCGCAATCGGCCATGCTGAAGTCGTCGCGCACAACCCATTGCCCGCGCGCCACCTGGCCATCGATCATCGCGTAGGCCATGTCCAGCGTCCCTCGCGCCTCCGCCGGCCCCGCCGGATCCTTCTGCCCGTCGGGCCGCAGGCGGTCGCCGACGATCCGCTGCATCGGTTCGCTGACATAGAGGTCGAACAGGCGATCCCAGAGCCGCACGTCCAGGCGGGCATCCGGATCGGCCGGCAACAGCGGACGCGGCGCCGGGTAGTGGCGGTCGAGATACTCGATGATGATGCTGGTCTCGGGGATGAGGCGGTCATGCCGGCCGTCGTGCAGCTGCGGCATCTTTCCTGTCGGCCAACGCTTGATGTGCGCCGCACGCGCGGCCGGATCGCCAAGATCGACGAGCACCTTGTCGAACGCGGTCCCCGCCTCGTAGAGCGCGATCAGGACCTTGTGACAGTATGCGGCCAGAGGGTGGTAATAGAGTGTCAGGGTCACGAATGCCTCAATAGTTTCCTGGTGCAGAAACTATTGAGGTGCCCATGGCTGTGCAAGGCATAGTTTCCAACAACGGAAACTATTGATCAATGTCATCCCTCGCTGTGCTCGGGATGACAGGTGTGTCTAACGGCCGCCGGCGCCGATGACGGTCAGGCCGCTGTCGAGGCCCCTCTTCGCCGCCACGCGATTGACCCACTCGGCGTGCTCGCGCAGCGGCTGGCGCGTGGCGGCGACATAGCGCTTGAGATCCGCGTTCTTTGTCGCGCCGAGATAGTCGTCGAACACGGTGATATCCCAGGCGTGCATCGCCCGCTGACGGCGCAGGAAGAAGAGATCGAGGTCGGCCGGCGCCAGGGCACTGGCCGCCGCGATCGCGGCCTGGTCGATCACTGTCGGCGCCTGGGGCAAGGAGACACCCAGCGCGGCGGCGATGGGGCGCATGGCGTCCATGCCCAGCTGATGGCCATCGATCACCATCGTGGCGAGAGCCTTGATCTCCGGATCGCCTGTCGCCTTCAGCACGACCCGGGCCAGCGCCTGTTCGCGCAGCGCGCCAGCGTACTCCCAGAGGATGAACAGCTTTTCGTCGAGCTGGCGCGGATCCTGCGCGGCCGCACGATAGGACGCCGCCTGGGCGGCATCGTCGGTCGACTGCGCGGCAACGGGCGCCACCATCATCATCAAACTCCCCAGCGACAGGGCCAGCCAACGCGCGGACTGTGAAAATCCGCCTTGCACGGCACGCTGCAGATCCGGCATCACGATTCCTCATATGCTACTCTTCGTAAGTTACTATTAGTAGCATACGAGTCAAGGATCCAGCCCCTGCCCTCAACACATCGGCGTTACACCGGCAGCAGCCGCGCCAGAGCATGGCGGCACCGTACAGCCCGATACCGAAGACGGTGTGCGTGATGAGGCTGCGCAGACGGGCCACGGGCGGGCTCGACGTTTTCGATGCCGCGATTCCGCCCCCCATGCCCGGCTGCATCAGGAAGACCGGCGCGGCCACGGAGCAGACGCCGATGATCAGCGCCCACGCCTCGCCTCTCCTTTTGACTGAAACTGCGACTCAGTTGCAGTCAACACGGTATCCCGCACCGACGATGGTGGCTGAATTTGCATTCAATCAGAAAAGAACCGGAACCGGTTTGATTGGATCAATTTGGACACATACGAAGTTTGTACAGTTGTAAAACTTTCGGCGCGCTGTAACCGTTACATCAACGTCGGATGCCAATGGACTGAGCAGACCGGATTTTTTAGCGCCTACCCGCGCCAACGATATCAACAACGGGGAGCCCGCCGATGACCGTGCAACGGATCCTTCTTCCCCTTGTCGTCAGCACGGCGCTGACCACCAGTGCATGGGCACAGACCGCCACGACAAGTTTCACCGTCACGGCGAACGTGATTGCCGCCTGCGTCGTTGCGGCCGCCAATCTGGCCTTCGGCGACTACAACCCGACATCGGCTACGGCGCTGGACGGTTCGACGACCGTCACCGTCACCTGCACCCCCGGCACCAACTATACAATTGCGCTGAACAATGGCGCCAATTTCACCACCACGCGGCGCATGGCGTCCGGGGCGAACTTCCTTGGCTACGAACTCTACAAGGATTCCGGCCGCACCCAGCGCTGGGGCAGTTCGGGCGGCGAGATCCTGACGCCCGGCAGCCCGGCCGGCATCACGCCCTCCCCCTTCACGGTGTTCGGACGCGTGCCGGCGACCCAGGCCGTCCCCACCGGCGGCTATCTCGACACGGTCGGCGTCACGGTCACGATCGTTCCATGAGCCCCGCGGCCACTGTCCGCCTGCAGGGAGCATCCCGATGAAGTCGCTCGCCATCGCGCTGCTGTGCTCGCTGTGCTGGTTTGGCAGCGCCATGGCGTCATCACTCGAGATCACGCCGATCCTGGTCGAGTTCCAGGCCGCCAACCAGGCGCAGACCATCACCATCACCAACCGCTCGACCCAGCCCACCCGGGTCCAGATCCGTGTCTTCGCCTGGACCCAGCCCGCGGGCGAGGATCGCTACGAGCCCGCCACTGATATCGTCTTCAGCCCGCCGTTCGCCGATATCGCCGCCGGCGAGCGGCAGGTCGTGCGCCTTGTCTCGCGCCAGGCCGTGCCGCGCGGCCGTGAACAGGCCTATCGCATCTTCGTCGACGAGCTGCCGTCGGGACGCGGCGCAGGGATCGAGATTCCATTGCGCATCCTGGTGCCGATGTTCATCGGCGTGGCGGAAAGCCACAAGCCGATGCTGGCGTGGTCGGCGCGGCTGATCGCGCCGGATCGACTGGAACTGACGGCACGCAATGCCGGCGCGCGACGCCTGCGCGTGAGCGGCCTGCACGTCATGTCATCAGGCGCCGTGCTGTCGCCGCCGATGCCCGCGGCCACCGTCCTGTCCAACGGCGAATATCGCTGGATCCTGGCCCTGCGGCGGCAGGGGTTGCGATCCGGTGGCACCATCGCGCTTCGGGCCGACAGCAGCGACGGCCCGATCGACGCCAATGTCTCCGTGGCGGGCCCCTAAGGGGCCCCGCCAGGCAACTGCGGTTCTGATCCTGCTCGCGGGCGTCGTGATGGACGGCCGCGCCGCTTTGGCGCGCACGTTGTTGCTGGACGTCGTGGTGAACG
>DATEIF010000360.1:0-5345 GCA_035279205.1 Vineibacter sp. | reverse complement strand
TGCTGGCCGAGCAGGGCGTCACGCATCTTCTGTTCGCCGGTGTCACCACCGAGGTGTGCGTGCAGACCACGATGCGGGAGGCCAACGACCGCGGTTACGACAGCCTGCTGGTCGAGGACTGCACCGCCAGCTACTTCCCCGCGTTCAAGCAAGCCGCCATCGACATGATCCGCGCCCAGGGCGCCATCGTCGGCTGGACGGCGCCGCTGGCCAGTGTGCTGGCGGCCTTAGAAGCATGACTTGCCGTCGTCCTGAGCGAAGCGAAGGACCTTGCGGTGGTCAGTGCACTGTCATCCCGAGCGCAGCGAGGGATCTCCTGGAAATGGAGTCTCCTTCGCGGGAGATCCCTCGCTTACGCTCGGGATGACGACTGATCGAACCACCGCAGGGTCCTTCGCTCCGCTCAGGACGACAAAGTCGTCTCAGATCACGTAGCTGTCCGCCTCGGCCGTGCGCGGCAGGGCCTCGCCGCCCTCCACGACGCAGCCCTCGGCGCGCCAGCGCAGCATGCCGCCGGCGAGGTTGGCGACGTCCTTGAAGCCGGCTTTCTGCAGGATCACCGTGGCCTGCGCCGAGCGGCCGCCGGCGCGGCAGACGGCGACGATGGGGCGCTCGTGCGAGAGCTCGCCGGCGCGGGCGGCAAGATCGCCCAGCGGGATCAGCATGGCGCTGCCGATGTGGCCCAGCGGACCGGTGAATTCGTCCGCTTCGCGCACGTCGATCACCTGCACCTCGCGCGCATGCTCCTCCAGCCACAGCGCCTGCACCTCCCAGATGCCGGCGAAGCTGTAGCGCAGCGGTGCCCAAGTCGGGTCGGCCAGCGCCGCCGTCACGTCGTCGGGGCGGCCGCAGCGCAGGTTGGCCGGTACCGCCACGTCGATCTGCTTGGGGTGCGGCAGGCCGAGGTTGTTCATGTAGCCGGTGAAATCATCCTCGCCGATGTCGCCGCCCAGCCGCGGGCTGAAGCGCCGTTCCTCGCCGACGCTGGTGACGGTGAGGCCGCGATAATCGTGCGCCGGATAGAGCAGGCAGCCGTCCGGCAGGGTGAGGATCTGGTTGTGCACCGAGCGGTAGAGGGCATGCGGACTGCCCTCCTGGAAGTCGGTGCGGCCGCAGCCACGGATCAGGATGCAGTCGCCGGTGAAGGCCATGCTCTCGTCGTCGAGCACATAGGTGAGGCAGCCGCCGGTGTGGCCCGGCGTGGCGCGCACGCTGACAAAACGCCGTCCGAATGCGATCTTGTCGCCATGCGCCAGGTAGCGGTCGGCATCGACGGCACCGCTGTCGCGCGCCAGTGCCGCGCGGCTGCCGGTGCGCTGTTTTAACAGCCACGCCCCGGTCACGTGGTCGGCGTGGACGTGCGTTTCCAAAGTCCAGGTCAGGCGCAGCCCCAGCTCGGCGACCAGTGCGGCGTCGCGGCGCACCTGCTCGAACACCGGGTCGATCATGATCGCCTCGCCGCCGCGCTTGTCGGCCAGCAGATAGGTGTATGTCGACGAGGTCGGGTCGAAGAGCTGCCGGAAGATCAGCATCGCCGTCTGCCTGGTTGGATAACTGCGTCATTCTACGGTGCGATGGCGGCGGCGCCAATGCGCCAGCGAGCCGCTTGCAGGTATTGTCCTGCGGCGACACTATTAGGTCACGTTTTCAAGGGGCGCGGAGGGAAGAATGCCGCTCGAGATCAAGAAGAGCGTCAAGCAGATGTTCGAGGAGGCGATGGGCCAGGTCGAGACCTGGACCGTCGACGAGGCCAAGGCGGCGCATGGCAAGCCTGACGTGACGTTCATCGACCTGCGCGACCCGCGCGAGATCTGGCGCGACGGCGGTATCCCGGGCGCCATCAACGTCACACGCGGCATGCTGGAATTCTGGATCGATCCCGGCAGCCCCTATGCCAAGACGTTCTTCCAGAACGGCAACCGCTTCGTGATGTTCTGCGCCGGCGGCGTGCGTTCGGCGCTGGCAGCCAAGACGGCCCAGGACATGGGCCTGACGCCGGTCTGCCACATCGAGGGCGGCTTCGGCGCCTGGAAAAAGGCCGGCGCCCCGATCGAGACGGTCGAACCGAAGAAGTGATTTTCCTCCCCACGCAGTGGGGAGGTGGCCCGAAGGGCCGGAGGGGAGCCGACGTGGTCTCTCACTAACGAGCACCACGTCGGCTTCCCATCCGGCCCCTCATCCTGAGCGCGCCCCTTGAGGCGCGCCGAAGGGCGGCCACCTTCCCCACTGCGGGGGGAAGGGATGCTCAAGCCACACCCCATCACCCATCGCATCACCATGCCGCCCGATACCGCTGCTGCGCAGGAATACATCAAGCCCGCCAACGTCGGTGACCTGCCGCCGTTCGTCGCCACGCCCGATATGATCCGGCAGACGGCGGCGACCGCACCCGATCGTATCGCCGTGAAGTGCGAGGGGCGCTCCATCACCTGGAGCGATTTCGATCGACGCCTCAATCGCGTGGCGCGCGCTCTGCAGGCCAGCGGCCTGCAGAGGGGTGACAAGATCGCGGTGCTGGCGATCAACGCGATCGAGTACCTCGAGGTCTTCATGGGCGCCCTGCGCGCCGGCATCTGCGTCGTGCCGCTGTCGACCATGGGCGCGGTCGATGCGCTGGAGGGCATGCTCGACGACAGCGACAGCCGCATGTTCTTCCTGGGCCGCCAGTTCCTGGAGCTGGTGGCGCCGGCCGAAGACCGGCTGAAGAAGCTGGTGCCGAATGGCCGCATCGCCTTCGATTTCGCGCGCGAGGGCTGGACCGCCTACGAAGCCTGGATCGGCGCGCAATCGGACGCGCCGTTCCACGTCGACATCGAGCCGGAAGATGATTTCAACATCATTTACAGCTCCGGCACGACCGGCCTGCCCAAGGGAATCCTGCACTCGCACCGCATGCGTTCGCTGATGCGCGACCGGCTGGCGGCGCTCGATTTCGGACCCGACACCGTCTGCCTGGCGTCGACGCCGCTTTATTCCAACACCACCATCGCCGGGATGCTGCCCACGATCCAGCATGGCGGCACCGTGGTGCTGATGAAGAAGTTCGACGTCGTTCAGTTCCTCGAGCTGGCGCAGGCCGAGCGCGTCACGCACGCCATGCTGGTGCCGGTGCAGTACCAGCGCCTGCTGGCGCATCCGGACTTCGATCGCTACGACCTGTCGTCGTTCAAGATGAAATTGTCGACCAGCGCGCCGTTGCGGGCCCACATCAAGGCCGATTGCCTGAAGCGCTGGCCCGGGCGGCTGGTCGAGATCTATGGCCTCACCGAGGGCGGCGGCTCGTGCACCCTGGAGGCCAACCTGCATCCCGACAAGCTGCACACGGTGGGCCAGCCCGGCCTGGGTTGCGTCATGAAGATCATCGACGAGGCCGGCAACGAGCTGCCGCAGGGCGAGATCGGCGAGATCGTGGGCCGGGCGGCCATGATGATGAAGGGCTACTACAAGCAGCCGGGCAAGACTCAGGAGCTGTTCTGGCACGACAAGGACGGCCTGATGTATTTCCGCTCCGGCGACATGGGCCGCTTCGATGCCGACGGTTTCCTGGAGCTGCTCGACCGGCGCAAGGACATGATCATCTCCGGCGGCTTCAACGTCTATCCCGCCGACATCGAGGTGCTGTTGCTGAAGCACCCGGACGTGATCGACGTGGCGGTGATCGGCATTCCCAGCGATCAGTGGGGCGAGTCGCCGCTGGCGCTGGTCGTGCGCCGCGAGGGCGCTACGACGGCCGAGGCGATCCTCGACTGGGCCAACCGCCAGCTCGGCAAGACGCAGCGCCTGGTCGGCGTCGAGTTCCGCGAGTCCTTGCCGCGCAGCACCATCGGCAAGATCATGAAGCGCGAGCTGCGGGCCCCGTTCTGGGAAGGCCGCGGCAGCAAGATTTGATTCCGGGAGCGCGGGCGTCCCGCCCGCATCAAGAGCGGGCCAGAGGCCCGCGCTCCCAGGGAATGCAACAAGGAAGACAAGGATACACCATGAGCGACCTTGAACTCAGGACCGCCCACCTCTTCACCATCTGGCTCGAGGTCGGCGAGATGAACGATCTCGGCGCCACGCCCTACGGCAACCGCCGCATCGCCACGGTGACGGGCGGCCGCTTCGAGGGCGAGGAGCTGCGCGGCACGGTGCTGCCGTCGCCGGGCGGCGACTGGCTGCTGTTGCGCAAGGACGGCGTGCTGATGCTCGACGTGCGCATCACGCTGCGCACGCAGGACGATGCGCTGATCTACATGAGCTACCGTGGCATGCGGCACGGACCGCAATGGGTGCTTGACCGGCTGAACAAGGGCGAGAAGGTCGATCCGTCCGAATACTACTTCCGCACCGCGCCGATGTTCGAGACGTCGTCGGACAAGTACTCGTTCCTCAACCGCATCATGAGCATCGGCGTCGGCCGCCGCGAGCCGGCGGGTCCGATCTACGACGTGTTTCAGGTGCTGTGATCGCTTGATACGACCTGGGAGCGCGGGCGTCCGCCCGCTCATAGGCGCCAACGTACGCACAAACCTCACCCTGAGGAGCGAGCGTAGCGAGCGTCTCGAAGGGTGGGCAACTGCACGGAGTCTGTAGCCATCCTTCGAGACGGCCGCTGCGCGGCCTCCTCAGGATGAGGTTGATGCCTAGTTTAGAGACTCGCGTTCGCAGGTTTAGAAACTGCCGCCGGTGCGCCAGCCGCCGCCCGATCCGCGATCGTCGCGGTCGCTGGAGCCGCCACCACCCCAGGACCCGGGCCACGATGAACCGCCCGAGGATCGGTGATTGTCGCTCAACGCGCGATCCAGGATACCGCTGCGCAGGACGCCGCCCAGGATGGTGCCGATGACGTCGAGCACCTGGTTGTTGTCATCGAAGGTGCCGCGCGGATCCTCATAGCCCTGGTTGCGGGCGCGATCGCGTGAGCTTTCGAGTTCCCGGCGGCGGCTGGCCATGTCGCGGATGCTGGTGCGAAGATGGGCAATCTCGCCATCGGCCTTTTCGTAAGCGGCGCGGGCCTGCGTGATCGCGCCGATCACCTCGTCATCGGCCAGCGTCGGCGTGCGGCGGGCTTCCTCGTAGAGCTGGCGCAGGTCATCGCGGGCCAGTCCGTCGGCGAGGAGGGAGACAGCGCCGCCGTAGACACCTTCGTCGCCGATCCCGAACACCTTCTGTCGCTCGGCATCGATGGCCTGCAGGTCGGCGGTGATCTTCAGGATCTCGCTCGCGCCAACCTTGACGGCGGCTTCGGCCGACTCGACGTTGGTTTCGAGTGCCTCGATGCCGTCAGCGACCAGCGCCGCGCGTTCCAGGGTCGCGACGTGCGCCTGTGCGGTCGCCACATCCTGCTGCTTGCCCTGGGCGTGCTC
>DATEIF010000359.1:0-13114 GCA_035279205.1 Vineibacter sp. | reverse complement strand
CCGTGGCGCGGCTGCGGCTCGAAGCGGCCCGGCGCCAGCTCGAGACCGCTCAGACCCGTGTCGGCACCGTGGCGCACGAGTCCGGCTTCGGTGACGCCGATCGCTTGCGTCGTGCCTTCCAGCGACACCTCGGCGTCTCGCCGCGCGCTTATCGTACCGGCTTCGCGGCATGACGTTGCGTCCGGTCTGCCACGGTGACGCAAGCGTCACCCACTGATAGGCTCGCCGTCAAACAGACCTTGTCGGGAAGGAACGCGGCGATGAAGTTCGGCATCTTCTACGAGCACCAGCTGCCCAAGCCCTGGACCGAGGGCGCCGAGCAGCGGCTGTTCCACGAAGCGCTGGAGCAGGTCGAGCTGGCCGACCGGCTGGGCATCGACTATGCCTGGGAGGTCGAGCATCATTTCCTGGAGGAATATTCCCATTCCTCGGCACCGGAGGTGTTCCTCGCCGCCTGCTCGCAGCGCACGAAGAATATCCGGCTCGGCCACGGCATCTGCCTGTCGCCGCCCAACTACAACCATCCCGCCCGCGTCGCCGAGCGTGTCGCCACCCTGGATATCGTCTCCAACGGCCGCGTCGATTGGGGCACCGGCGAATCCTCGTCGCTGATGGAGCTGGGCGGCTTTCGTGTTTCGGTCGAGGACAAACGCGCGATGTGGGCCGAGGCGGTCGAGCAGACCGCCAACATGATGGTGATGAACCCCTACTCGGGCTTCGAGGGCAAGTACTTCTCAATGCCCTGCCGCAACGTGGTGCCCAAGCCGGTGCAGCGGCCGCATCCGCCGATCTGGGTGGCCTGCTCCAAGCGCGAGACCATCCACCTGGCGGCGCGTTGCGGCATCGGCGCGCTCACCTTCGCCTTCGTTGATCCGGCCGAGGCCAGGCAGTGGGTCGACGACTACTACCGCATCCTGAAGACCGAGTGCATGCCCATCGGCCACAGCATCAATCCCAACATCTGCATGGTGAGCGGCTTTTCAGTGCATCCCGACAAGGACGAGGCGCTGAGGCGCGGGCTGGATGGCTTCATGTTCTTCGGCTTCGCACTGGGCCATTTCTACATTTTTGGTGAACACAAGCCGGGCCGCACCGACATTTGGCAGAAGTACCAGGCGGCGCGCGGCATGATGCCGACCAACCAGGCGCGCGGCATCGGCACACCCGACGAGGTGCGACAACATCTGCGCGGTTTCGCCGACGCGGGCGTCGATCAGGTTTGCTTCGTCCAGCAGGGCGGCAACAACCATCACGACCATATCTGCGAGTCGCTGGAGTTGTTCGGCCGCGACATCCTGCCCGAATTCAAGGAACGCGCCGCCGAGCGCGAAGCCCGCAAGCTCGAGGCGCTGGCGCCCTATCTCGAGCAGGCGATGGCACGGAAGCAGAAAATGCGCGACCTTGCTGACGCCGAGGTGCCGACCTACGTCGCGCTCGGACGGCAGGTCGTCGCCACCGCCCAGCAGGCGGACATCTCGCAGGACGGCAAGGTCGCCGATTTCGGCCGCGGCGATATCAACATTCCGCTGGAAGATCCGTCCAAGAAGTCCGCTGCCGCGCAGTAAGTTCCTGGGAGCGCGGGCGTCCCGCCCGCTTTCCCGGGAAGCCTCATCACCAGAGAGACAACGATGGATATTGATACCGGCACCGATGAATTGCTGTGTTCCGTGCGCGACGGCGTGGCGCTGATCACGCTGAACCGGCCGCAAGCGCGCAACGCCATGTCCGACCGGCTGACGCCGGCGCTGCGGACCCAAATCAAGGAGCGCGGCGAGGATCCCGACGTCGGCGCCCTGCTGATCACCGGTGCCGGCACGGCGTTCTGCAGCGGTGGCGATGTGAAGGGCATGGGCGATCGCAGCAGCAAGAAGGACATGAGTTTCGATGAACGGGTCGCCGACTTGAAATGGCGGCAGGCGAATCTCACGGGGGCGCTAGTCGGTGTGCGCAAACCGACGATCGCGGCCCTGCCGGGCGCCGCCGCCGGTGCCGGCCTCGCCATCGCGCTGGCCTGCGATATCCGCATCGCGGCGGCATCGGCCTTCGTCAGCACCGGCTATGCCCGCGTCGGCCTGTCTGGCGACTATGGCATTGCCTGGCTGTTGACGCGCGCGGTGGGCTCGGTGCGTGCACGTGAACTGATGTTCACCGCCGAACGCGTCGACGCCGAGCGCTGCGAGCGCATCGGTCTCGTCAATCGCGTCGTGCCGGACGACGCACTGCAGGCCGAGGCATTCGCCTTCGCCAAGATGCTGGCCGACGGACCGCGCGTCGCCCTGCGCAGCATGAAAGATAACCTCGACGATGCCCTGCACGTCGAGTACGCGACCGCGCTCGACCGTGAGGCCGAGCGATTGGTGCAGTGCTCACGCACCGAAGACCACAAGGAAGCGGTGCGCGCCTTCGTCGAAAAACGTAAACCGGTGTTTATCGGACGTTGACGCGGCGTGCGGGGCGTCACGCTGGTACGGACCGTGCAAGGAATGCCTTCAGCAAAAGGCAACTTTACGTGATCGTCTGAGCGGCAACCTGCTTGTTTCAAGGCTGAAACAAAAACATCGAGCCGGCATCTGCCGCATTATCGGGCAGAATGCTTCGCTTCGGTCTTGTCAGCGCCTGTTGGGGTGCTAGGGTGGCGGTAAATCGTATGCGCGAATTCTATAGGGGGGTATTCATGGACTTTGAGTGGAAACGTGTGATTGGCGCGGTTGCGGTGGTCGGCGCCCTCGCGCTGACGACACCGGCATCGGCGCAGACTCTGCGTGCCGTGATGCACTCGGATCTGAAGATCCTCGATCCGACCTGGACCACAGCCTACATCGTGCGCAATCACGGCTATCTCGTCTGGGACACGCTGTTTGCGATGGACGAGAAGTTCGACGTCAAGCCGCAGATGGTCGACAAGTGGGACATCTCGGCAGACAAGCTGACCTATACGTTCACGTTACGCGACGGCCTGGAATGGCATGACGGCACGCCGGTGACGGCCGAGGACTGCGTCGCCTCCATCAAGCGCTGGGGCGCCAAGGATTCCATGGGCCAGAAGCTCATGGGGGCCTCCAAGGAGCTGAAGGTGGTCGACGCCAAGACCTTCCAGCTTGTTCTCAAGGAGCCCTATGGGCTGGTTCTGCAGTCGCTGGGCAAGCCGTCATCGAACGTGCCGTTCATGATGCCCAAGCGCGTCGCCGAGACCGATCCCAACACGCAGATCAAACCGACGGACGTGATCGGCTCCGGCCCGTTCATCTTCAAGGCCGACGAATGGAAGCCCGGCGAGAAGGTAGTCTACGTCAAGAACCCCAAATACAAGCCGCGCAGCGAGCCGCCCTCGGGATTGGCCGGCGGCAAGGTGGTCAAGCTGGATCGCGTCGAGTGGGTATGGATCGCCGACGTCCAGACCCAGGTGAACGCCTTGATCAGCGGCGAGATCGACATGATCGAGTCGCCAGGCCATGACCTGCTGCCGATCCTGGCCGCCGAGAAGGACATCAACCTGTTCAACTGGAATCCGACCGGCAATCAGTTCACGCTGCGCTTCAACGTGCTGCACAAGCCGTTCGACAATCCGAAAATCCGCACGGCCGCACTCGTGGCACTGAGCCAGGAGCCGTTCCTGCAGGCGGTGATCGGCGACAAGCAGTGGTACAAGACCTGCAAGGCGATGTTCATCTGCGGCACGCCGATGGAGACCACCGCCGGCACCGAGGGCGTGCTCAATGGCGATTCCGCCAAGGCCCAGCAGCTTCTCAAGGAAGCCGGCTACGATGGCACGCCGATCGTGCTGATGCAGTCGACCGACCTTCAGGTGCTCACCAACCTGGCGCCCGTCGCCAAGGCACAGCTCGAAAAGGCCGGCTTCAAGGTCGACATGCAGTCGATGGACTGGCAGACGCTGGTGGCGCGGCGCACCAAGAAGGATCCGCCGAACGCCGGCGGCTGGCACGCCTTCCTGACGTCCTGGGTGGCGGCCGACATTCTCAATCCGGTGATGGCCGGCTTCGTCAACGCATCCTGCGACAAGGCGATGTTCGGCTGGCCGTGCGACGAGCAAATCGAGAAGTTGCGCGACCAGTTCTCCCGCGAAAGTGATGTCGCCAAGCAGAAGGCGATCGCGGAGCTGGTGCAGAAGCGATGGGTCGAGTACCCGACGCATGCGTATCTGGGCCAGTGGTATCAGCCCCTGGCGCGCCGCAAGAACGTCGAGGGCAATCTGTCGGCCCCCGTTCCCGTTTTCTGGAACGTCACCAAGAAATAGGACAAGGCGCGTGCGGCGGAGTAGTCTCCGCCGCACTGGTGTTATGGAACCGCCGCGGCACAGCGTTTGCTACAACTGTCGGACTCGTTACCGCAGACCGCGCCGGCCAAAGGTATTCGGGAGGAACCATGGCTATCGTCACCACGAGCCTGAAACGGGTCGCTGCGGCCGGCGTTCTGGCGGCTTTCATATCAAGCGGCGCGGCAGCGCAGACATTGCGCGTCGTGCAGCACGGCAATCTGACGATCCTCGATCCGATCTGGACGACGGCGTACGTCACCCGCAATCACGGCTACCTGATCTACGACACGTTGTTCTCCACCGACGGGAACTACGAGATCAAGCCGCAGATGGTCGACAAGTGGTCGGTCAGCCAGGACAAGCTGACGTGGTCATTCACGCTGCGCGACGGGTTGGAATGGCACGACGGTCAGCCGGTGACCAGCGAGGACTGTGTCGCCTCGCTCAAGCGCTGGGCGGCACGCGACGCCATGGGCCTGAAGCTGTGGGACTTCGTGAAGGAACTGAAGACAGTCGATGCCAAGACGTTCGAGCTCGTGCTGAAAGAGCCCTACGGCCTGGTGCTGGAGTCCCTGGGCAAGCCGTCGTCCCAGGTCCCGTTCATGATGCCCAAGCGGATTGCCGAGACCAGCCCAACGGAGCAGATCAAGAGCCAGATCGGCTCCGGGCCGTTCATCTACAAGACCGATGAGTCCAAGCCCGGCGAGAAGCACGTCTACGTCAAGAATCCCAAGTACAAGCCGCGCGCCGAACCGGCATCCGGACTGGCCGGCGGCAAAGTCGTCAAGCTCGATCGGGTCGAGCTGGTCGAGATGCCCGACACGCAGGTCCAGGCCAACGCGCTGATCGCCGGCGAAATCGACATTGTCGAGGCGCCGCCGCATGACCTGCTGCCGATGCTCAAGGCGGAAAAGAACATCGTCCTCGACGATTGGAATCCGCTGGGCCACCAGTTCATCATCCGCTTCAACCATGTCGTGAAGCCGTTCGACAATCCGAAGATCCGGCTCGCCGCGCTCTATGCCATCAACCAGGAGGACTACCTCAAGGCGACCGTCGGCAATGCCGCCTACTACAAGACCTGCGCGGCCGTGTTCATCTGCGGCACGCCCTTCGCCACCGACAAGGGCGGCGACATCCTGTTGAAGTCGAACTTCGAGAAGTCCAAGGAGCTGCTCAAGGAAGCCGGGTATGACGGCACGCCCATCGTCGTGATGCAGTCGACAACCCTGCCCATCCTCACCAACACCGCGCCGGTCACCAAATCGTTGCTGGAGCGCGGCGGCTTCAAGGTCGACATGCAGTCGATGGACTGGCAGACGCTGGTTTCGCGCCGCACGAAGAAGGACCCCGCCGATAAGGGCGGCTGGAACATTCTGCACACCTACTCCGTGTCCGCCGACGTGCTCAATCCGATTTCGACGTCCTATCTCGTCGCGGCCGGCGACAAGGGATGGTTCGGTTGGCCGACCGATCCGGAGATGGAAAAGCTGCGTGACGCCTTTGCCAAGGAGACCGACCCGGCCAAGCAGAAAGCGCTGGCGGAAAAAGTGCAGTTGCGCGCCCTGGAGACAGCACAGTATGGCTGGATCGGCCAGTGGTATGGTCCCGGCGCTCATCGCAGCAACATCAAGGGTTGGCTGAAAGCACCGGTGCCGGTGTTCTGGAACATCGAGAAAACCGGCAGCTAAGCCGACGACGCGACGACTGTCAGGATGGTTTGATGCTCGCCTTCATAGCCCGGCGCCTGATCGCCACGATCCCGGTCATACTGTTCGTGGCGGTCTTCGTGTTCATGCTGCTGCGCCTGACGCCGGGGGATCCCGCGGCCATCATCGCCGGCGACAACGCCACGGCAGACCAGGTCGACGCCATCCGCGCCAAGCTCGGCCTCGACGAACCGCTGCTGACGCAGTTCATGATCTGGTCCGGCAGAGTGCTATCCGGGGATTTCGGTGAGTCGTTCTTCTTCAAGAAGACGGTGGCGGAGCTGATCAGCCAGCGCATCGAACCGACCCTGATGCTGTCGCTGTGCACGATCGTGCTGGCGGTCCTGGTCGCCGTGCCGGTGGGCGTGCTGGCCGCCTCGCGCCAGGGCGGCTGGGTCGACCGGATCGTCATGGGCTTCTCGGTGATGGGCTTCTCGGTGCCGACATTCGTCATCGGCTACCTGCTCATTTACGTCTTCGCGATTGTGCTGGGCTGGCTGCCGGTGCAGGGATACCGACGGATCTCTGAGGGCTTCGGCGACTTCATCATCCGCTTGATCATGCCCAGCGTCACGCTGGCCGTGATCTACGTCGCCCTGATCTCGCGCATCACGCGCGCCAGCGTGATCGAGACTCTGGGCGAGGACTATATCCGAACGGCACGCGCCAAGGGGCTGCCCGGCCGCGTCGTGCTGCTGCGTCACGCGCTGCGCAACGCCGCCGTGCCGATCATCACCGTGATCGGCATCGGCATCGCGCTGTTGATCGGCGGCGTGGTCATCACCGAAAGCGTCTACAACATTCCTGGTCTGGGCCGGTTGACCGTGGACGCCGTGCTGGCACGCGATTTTCCCGTGATCCAGATCGTGATCATGATGTTCAGCTTCGTCTTTGTCCTGATCAACCTGATCATCGACCTCGCCTACAGCGTGCTTGATCCGAGGATCCGCTATTGAGCATCGTTCTCGAAAACGAAGTCGACGCCGCAGCTGCACGCGCCGCCGCCGTCGCACGCCCCAGCATCTGGGTCCGCCTGCTGCGACACCCCAGCGTGGTGATCGGCGGCTGCATCGTCCTGGTCATGATGCTGATCGGCCTCTGTGCGCCGTTCCTGGGCACCATCCCGCCGGCGCAGATCGACCCGACGACGCGTAACAAGAAGCCGGGTGTCGAGATCACCGTTCGTCAGGACGACGGTTCGACCGTGCAGCGTACCGTGCTGATGGGGACCGACAGCCTCGGTCGCGATATCTATAGTCGCGTCCTCTACGGCGCGCGGGTGTCGCTGATCGTCGGCTTCACGGTCGCCGCGATCAGCATCGCCGTCGGTGTGTTAATCGGCCTGCTGTCCGGCTACATCCGATGGCTCGACGGCATCGTCATGCGCATCATGGACGGGTTGATGGCGATACCCGGGATATTGCTGGCAATCGGATTGGTGTCCTTGTTCCGCGCCGGCCTCGGCACCGTGATCTTCGCCATCGTCGTCCCGGAAATCCCGCGGGTCGTCCGTCTGGTGCGGTCGGTCGTGCTGACGATTCGCGAGGAGCCGTATGTCGAGGCTGCGATCTCGGTCGGCACGCCGCTGCACAAGATCCTGTGGCGACACGTGATGCCCAACACGGTGGCGCCAGTGATCGTGCAGGGCACGTTCATCTGCGCCTCCGCCGTGCTGGCGGAGGCGGCGTTGAGCTTCCTCGGTATCGGCATTCCGACCGACACGCCGACCTGGGGCAACATCATGGCCGAAGGTCGGCAGTTCTTCCGCGTGTATCCGCACAACATCTTCTTTCCGGCGATTTTCCTGACCCTCACCGTGCTGGCGGTGAACATGCTGGGTGACGGCTTGCGCGACACGCTCGACCCCAAGATGAGCAAGCGCGTCTGATCATGGCTGTCACGACCAACCGTCCCATCCTCGACGTTCACAACCTGTCCATCGCACTGCCCAAGGGCAGCGATCGCCCATTCGCCGCTGAAAAGGTCAACTTCTCCGTCGGTTCCGGCGAAATCGTCTGCCTGGTCGGTGAGTCCGGCTCGGGTAAGTCCGTGATCGCCCAGGCCGTCATGGGCCTGCTGCCCAAGTCGCTACCGGTGAAGGGTGGCGAGATCCGGCTCGAGGGCGAGGAGATTGCCAACGCCAGCGAGGAACGGCTGCGGGATCTGCGCTGCGTGCGCATGGCGATGATCTTCCAGGAGCCGATGACCGCGCTCAATCCGGTCATGACGTGCGGCGACCAGATCGACGAGGTGCTGCGCACGCACACCAAGCTCGAGGCCCAGCAGCGCAAGGACAAGATCATTCGGGTCTTCGAGCGCGTCAGCATGCCCGATCCGCCGCGCATCTATGGTTCCTATCCGCACCAGCTCTCGGGTGGCCAGCGCCAGCGGGTCATGATCGCCATGGCGCTAGTTCTGGAGCCGGCGCTGCTGATCGCCGATGAGCCGACCACGGCACTCGACGTCACCACCCAGGCGCAGATCCTCGAGCTGATCAAGGACATCCAGCGCGAGAAGGGCATGGGCGTGCTGTTCATCACGCACGATTTCGGTGTCGTCTGCGACATCGCCCATCGTGTCGTGGTGCTGCGGCTGGGCGAGCTCGTCGAGGCCGGCCCCACACGCGACCTGCTGCTGCGGCCCCGACATCCCTACTCGCGCATGTTGATTTCGTCGGTGCCCAGCATGCTGCCCGCCGAACGGGTCCGCCATGACGGCGCGCCCACGGTTCTGCGCACCGAGAAGCTGACGAAGATCTATGGCGGCGGCGGCATGTTCCAGAAGGCACACGCCGTGCGTGCCGCCGACGACGTCAACATCACGGTGCGCCAGGGCGAATCGCTGGGCATCGTAGGCGAGTCCGGCTCCGGCAAGTCCACCGTCGCGCGCTGCATCGCGCGGCTGATCGATCCGACCGAGGGCAAGGTGCGGCTGGGCGATGACGACGTCGCACTGCTGCCGCAGCGCCTGCTGCGCCGGCACCGGCGGCGCATCCAGATCGTCTTCCAGGATCCGTACCGCTCGCTCAACCCGCGCCGCACCGTCGGCGAGTCGATCGTCGAGGGGCCGATGAATTTCGGCGCCTCGCAGGCGGAAGCCAACCAGCGCGCCCGCACGTTGATGGAGACGGTGCGCCTGGACCCCGACGCACTGGATCGCTACCCGCATCAATTCTCCGGCGGCCAACGCCAGCGCATCTGCATCGCCCGGGCGCTGGCCATGGAACCGGAAGTGCTGATCGCCGATGAAGCGGTGTCGGCGCTGGATGTGTCGGTGCAGGCCCAGGTGCTGAAGCTGCTCGACGAAATCCGCGAGCGCATGAATCTCGCCATGCTGTTCATTACCCACGACCTGCGGGTGGCGGCCCAGGTCTGCGACGAGGTCGCGGTGATGGAAAAGGGCAAGGTCGTGGAGTACGGACCGGTCGCCGATGTCTTCCTGCGGCCCAAGCACGCCTACACCCAGGCCCTGCTCGCCGCCGCGCCGGGGCGCGACTGGGAATTCGGCAAGTTCGAGGCGGCTTGATTTTTTCCCTTCCCCGCTTGCGGGGAAGGTGGCCGAAGGCCGGATGGGGAGCCGACGTGGCCTTCGTTACCAAGATCACCACGGCTCCCCTCCGCCCCTTCAGGGCACCCCCCCCACTGCGTGGGGAGGACAAATCAGCCACTGGAGCAACGCGGCGGCAGCGCTTATATCCAACAAGCCAAGGCCCGCCGGGGACGGTGGGACCGCCAGCTTGAGGTCGTTTCATGGCGCAACCGAACGCTCCCCGCCCTGTCGTTTTGTGTGTGATGGACGGCTGGGGTCATCGGCTCGATCCGCGTGACAATGCGGTGCTTGCAGCGCGCACGCCGAATTTCGACCGGCTGGTCGCGAGCTGCCCGCAAGGCCTGATCGATGCCTCGGAGCTTTATGTCGGCCTGCCGGCCGGCCAGATGGGCAATTCCGAGGTCGGCCACATGAATCTCGGCGCCGGCCGCGTCGTGATGCAGGACCTGCCGCGCATCGACCAGGCGATCGCCGATGGCAGCCTGGCGAAGACGCCCACCCTGCAGACCTTCATTGCCAAGCTCAAGACAAGCGGCGGCGCCTGCCATCTGATGGGTCTGGTGTCGCCGGGTGGCGTGCACAGCCATCAGAACCATATCGCGGCGCTGGCCAATATCGTCGCGGCGGCGGGCGTGCCGGTGCGCGTGCACGCCTTCCTTGACGGACGCGACACCCCGCCGCAGAGCGCGCGGGAGTACCTTGCCGACTTCCAGGCTGCGCTCACACCTGGTCGGCCGATCACCATCGCCACCGTCTCCGGCCGCTTCTATGCGATGGATCGCGACAAGCGCTGGGATCGGGTGACCAAGGCTTATGTCGCGCTCACCGACGCCCAGGGCGAGCGCGCTGCGACGCCGGATGAGGCCGTGGCGAAGGCCTATGCCGCAAAGACGACCGACGAGTTCGTGCTGCCCACCATTATCGACGGCTACACCGGCATGAAGGACGGCGACGGCGTGCTGATGGGCAACTTCCGCGCCGATCGCGCCCGCGAAATCCTGACCGTCCTGCTCGACCCGCTGTTCGATGGCTTCGCCCGGCCGCGCGTCGTGACATTCGCGGCGGCGCTGGGGCTCACGGAATACTCGACGGCACTGAACAGTTTCCTCGACACGCTGTTTCCTTCCATCGCCATCGCCAACGGACTGGGCGAGACGGTCGCCAACGCCGGACTGACGCAGCTGCGTATCGCCGAAACGGAGAAATACGCGCACGTCACGTTCTTCCTCAACGGCGGCGAAGAGCGCGTATTTCCGGGCGAGGATCGCATCCTGGTGCCGTCGCCCAAGGTCGCAACCTATGACCTGAAGCCGGAGATGAGTGCGCTGGAGGTCACTGATCGGCTGGTCGAGGCGATCGACGCACAGCGCTTCGACCTGATCGTGGTCAACTATGCCAACACCGACCAGGTAGGCCACAGCGGCGTCTTTGCCGCTGCCGTGAAGGCGGTCGAGACCGTCGATGCCTGCCTCGGCCGATTGATGGATGCCGTCAAGCGCGCTGGCGGCGCGCTGCTGGTCACGGCCGATCACGGCAATGTCGAGCAGCTCTTCGACTACGAGACCAATCAGCCGCATACCCAGCACACCCTGAACAAGGTGCCGGCGGTCCTGTTCAACGCCCCCGCAGAGGTCGTCTCGCTGGCCGACGGGCGACTGGCCGATGTCGCGCCAACCTTGCTGGCACTGATGGGGCTGAAGCAACCGGCGGAGATGACGGGGCAGTCGCTGCTGCGCGCGACACCGCGCGCTCATGTCCTGATCGTACCGGCCGGCGTACGCCACGAAGCGGCTCGCAAGGTGGCGTAGCGGCGGCGTTTTTCAGTCGACCAGGTCCGCGAATTCGGCCAGTACGGCCCGGTAGACGTCGCGCTTGAAGGGCACGATCAGGTCGGGCAGTTCACGCGACTGGGCCCAGCGCCAGGCTCGGAACTCGGGGTGGTGCGTCGCGATGTTGATGTCGGAGTCGCGACCCGTGAAGCGCATGGCCACCCATTTTTGCGCCTGGCCGCGGAAGCGGCCCTTCCAGAGCGACTTGGCGAGCGCCGGTGGCAGATCGTAGGCGAGCCACTGGCCGCTCTCGCGCACGATGTCGGCCTTGCCTGTGCCGACCTCCTCTTCCAGCTCGCGATGCGCCGCCTGCGTGGGCGTCTCCCCCTCGTCGATGCCGCCTTGCGGCATCTGCCACCCCGCCTGCTCGGCATCGGGATCGCGGTCTGTCCGCTGACCGATCCACACGCGACGGTCAGGCGCGATCAGCATGATTCCGACGTTGGGGCGATAGCCCGCGGGCAGATCGACGGTACGCTTCATGGCACCATCATCGCGCGCCGCCGCCCATCGCCTTGCGTACGCGCTCGGCACACTGATCGAGGCATTCGGTAAGACCCGTGACCGGGGCAAGGACCAATCCTCGCGACTCGACGTCCTTCGACCATGCGATCAACCGTTCGACCGTGTCGCGTTGCGCCATGCTGACGGCGAGCGCGAAGCGGTTCTTGGTTGTGAACTCCTCCAGCGCCTGCAGGTTGGCGACGATATCGGCGGGATCGTTCTGGCGATCGATCCAGCCGGCGTCGGCGCTGTAGGGCAATCCCAGCTCCCGGCTGAGCTGATAGACCAGACGTCCGGTGCGGAACGTCTCCAGCAGCAGAAGCCCCCGATCACTGATCTCCTTCAGCAACGGTCGCAGGGCGGGCTCCGCCGCGTTCAACGGTGTCGTCGTCGGCACGATCACGCCGATATAGCCCGTTCCCGCGCGCGCCAGCACCGTCTGCAAGCGCCGCAGATTCTCCGCCGGCGCGATGTCCGCGCGCAGCGGCGCCATGGTGGAGTCGAGCGGTTTATCGGCGGTCTGCACCGGCAGCATCACCAGCACTTCGTGGCCGCGGGCGCGTGCCCGCTCGACCCAGCGATCAAGCCACGGCGCATCGGATGCAAAGGCCAGTGAGACACGCGGCGGCAGGCCATCGATGGCGCGCTGCGTGACCTGCGGGTCCTTGCCCAGCCCGAGCACGACGACGCCGACGCGCGGCCGCGTCTCGCGATAGTTGAAGGGCGCCGCGTAAGCCAGCCAGGGCATGCAGCCGCCGGCATCGACACGCGGCAGCCGTCCAACCGGCGTCAGCTCACTCAGCGTGGTCGGATCAAGCGGTGGGCAGCGCGCCGGCACCGATGGCTTTTCCGGCGGTGGCGCCGGCAGGCCGTTGGCTGCGACCAGGGTTGGCGCCGGAACGGCCGGTCGGCGGGCGCTTGCGTCGTCAGGCTTGTCGGCCGTCCCCGCAGCGTCCGTCGGCGGTTTGGCGCCGGCAGCGTCCGAGGTCTGCGCGCCCGCATTGCCTGGCGGCCGTGCGGTCGCGTCAGCAGGCGGGGAAGACGGCGGCTGCTCGGCTTTCGCGGGCGGCGGGGATGGCGGTGGACCGCTGGTCGCAGGTTCCGGAGGCGCCGGCGGTGTTGCCGACGGCGGTGGCTTGGTGTCCGCCGCGACGGGCGGTGCCACGGGTGCCGACAGAGGTGCCGCTGACGGCGGCAGCTTGGTGTCCGCCGCAGCGGATGGCGGCGTGGGCGCCGCCGACGGTGCC
>DATEIF010000358.1:0-2958 GCA_035279205.1 Vineibacter sp. | reverse complement strand
CGAGTGCCACCCAACCGCCGCACCCGCAGCTTCCGGCCGCCCGTCGCCACCAGCCGCTCCAGCAGCCAGGCCCCCCTTTTTCCAGGCGGCGGTCGCCAAACCGCCCCAGTATCATGGTCATCCAAACTTCTCCGCGCTCGCTCACGATACTGAGTCAGACACCTCCCGCCTTGGCAACTGAGATGTGTGAACGGCGTAGCGCAAGCGGGAGAGGTCGACGAGCGCGCAGCGCTCGGCGGGTGAGGGCTTCAGGACTCGGCATCGCGTGTGTGGTCCCTCCCCCTCCCATCGTGCTGGCGCACGATGGGCCCCTCCCTCTCCCGCTTGCGGGAGAGGGTATTCAGTGCGTGCCGCGGACGAAGAGCTCGTAGAGGCTCAACAAAATCTCGAAGGCGATCAGCAGGATGATGGCCCACTCAAGCCGGATGGCGTGGCGCGTGTCGACGACCTGCAGCAGCGACGTCACCGACTCGTTGATCAGGGTGAACTTGCGGCCCAACGCCCGGCTGCGCTCGACGATCTCGTATTCGTCGGCCAGGCGGGCGTACAGGCGTTCGAGCTGGGGGTGGTCCCACAGCAGGTCGGGCTTGTCCTCCGCCTCGACCCAGACCGTCATGCGCTGCATGGCCGCCAGCACGTGGCCGACCTGACGCAGCAGCGCCGCGCCCTTGGTCACCACACCGCCACGGTCACGCAGCTGGAAGACGAAGGGCTCGATGCGGTCCAGTGCACCGGCGATCGCGCTCTCCTGATGCGCCAGCACGACGCTCTTGGAGAGCACGTTGGCGATGATCTGAAGATGCTCCATCGTGGCGTCCTGCAGGACCACGGCGTCGGTCGCGGCCTCGGAACCGCCACCGCCCAGCACGATCTTCACGTCCTCGGTCGTGGGCGCGTCTTCGGGCGCCACGATGCGTCCGCGCAGGGAGTCGAGCACCTGTCGTTCGGCTGCGGCATCCACCCCCACCAGCACCACGACGCCATAGCGGAAGACGAACACGATGCCACCGTCGGGCGGCTGCAGGGTCACCGGCGTGGTGGTGGCGCCGGCCGCCGCGCCCAGACCGCGCGTGTCAATGCGCTCGCCGACCAGAACGGCCTTGAGTGTCCACTCCATGCGCCCCGCGAGCATCGGCAACGCTTTTGCATGCGCCGTCACCGCTACGCTGTCGTTGGCCATTGGTCACCACCGTCATCGGTACCCAAAGGTTACGTGGGAACTGCCGCAGCGGCATGACAGAGGGGAGCATGACGGAGCGGTGAACGCGATCGCCTTGCCAAGCACGCGCTGGCTGCCTAGGAATCGCGGCACGAACGAGATGACGGCGCGGCGTAGAGTGCCGTATCCAGGGAGTGCATCATGATTTGTCGCAAGGCCGGCACGGTGCTGGCCGTCGCCCTTTCCGTCGCCGTGGCCGCATGGTCCGCGGCTGCACAGGAGCTGAAAATCGGTCTGTCGACCGAGCCCAGCTCGCTCGATCCGCAATACCACAACCTGTCGCCCAACAATCAGATCGCGCTCAACATGTTCGAGGCACTGGTGGCGCAGGACCCGGCCCAGAACCTGCAGCCGGCGCTGGCGGTGTCGTGGAAGCCGATCGACGACACGACCTGGGAGTTCAAGCTGCGCGAGGGCGTGAAGTTCCACGACGGCTCGCCGTTCACGGCCGACGACGTGGTGTTCACCATCGAGCGCGCCGCCAAGGTGCCCAACGCGCCCTCGCCCTTCACGCAGTTCACCAAACAGATCACCGGCATCGACGTGGTCGATCCGCTGACCGTACGGCTGCGCACGGCAGCGCCGGCGCCGCTGCTGCCGGTCGACATGGTGGCGATCCGCATCCTGTCTAAGAAGGCGGCCTCCGGCCCGGCACCGGAAGGCAAGACCACCGAGCAGCTCAATCGCGGCGAAGGGCTGGTCGGCACCGGGCCCTTCAAGTTCGTCGAGTGGTCGCGCGGCAACCAGCTGGTGGTCGAGCGCAACGACGGCTACTGGGGCACCAAGCCGGCCTGGAAGAAAGTAATCTTCCGGCCGCTGACCAACGCCGCCACCCGCGTCGCCGGCCTGCTGTCGGGCGATGTCGACCTGATCGAGAACCCGCCGACGGTCGACCTGCCCAAGCTCGCCAGCAACGAGCGCGTGACCCTGGCGCGGGCGCTGTCGAACCGCATCATCTACATCCATCTCGACCAGTTCGCCGAACCGACGCCGGGCATCCCCGACGCCGGCGGCAAGAACCCGCTGAAGGACAAGCGCGTGCGCCATGCGCTGTCGCTGGCGCTCGACCGCAACGCCATCGTGCAGCGCATCATGGAAGGCTTCGCGGTACCGGCCGGCGACCTGCTGCCCTACCCGATGTTCGGCACGCGCAAGGACACGCCGATCGAAAAGGTCGACGTGGCACAGGCCAAGAAGCTGCTGGCCGAGGCCGGCTATCCCAACGGCTTCTCGATCACGCTCGGCACGCCCAACGGCCGCTACATCAACGACGCCAAGGTGGCCGAGACCATCGCCGCGCTGTGGACCCGCATCGGCGTGAAGACGCAGATCGAGGCCTCGGCGCCGCCGGTGTTCTTCAAGAACCGCGACGAATACAAGTACAGTGCCTACCTGGCCGGCTGGGGCGCCGGCACCGGCGAGATGTCCGACCCGCTGCGCGCCCTGGTGGCGACGCCCAACCCCGAGCGTGGCATGGGCGGCACCAACAAGGGCCGCTATTCCAGCCCGGCGATGGATGCCAAGCTGGCCGAGGCGCTGCGCACCGTTGACGACGAGAAGCGGCGCACGCTGCTGCAGGAGGCGAGCAAGCTTGCCATGGAGGACTACGGCATCCTGCCGCTGCACTTCGAGGTCTCGGTGTGGGCCATGAAGAAGGGCCTCACCTATACCGGCCGCGCCGACCAGTACACGCTGGCCTACCTCGTCGCGCCGGCGCCGTGAGGACCCTTCTCCCCGCG
>DATEIF010000357.1:0-6820 GCA_035279205.1 Vineibacter sp. | reverse complement strand
CATTGGGCCTGTGGGTGGCGTCGGGCCATGCCGCCGTGACCGCGGTCCTGTCCGACACGGCCTGCCTGGTCCGGCCGACGTCGGAACCGGTGCCCCAGGCGATCGTGGGATCACCGGCGGCCGACATCTTTCGTCACCTCGTGCGCATGAACGACGGCGACATCCACTGTCCGTTCAGGCACGCCGTGACGGCGACCCTGGGCAGCATCGATGCAACGCGCCTGGCGGTCGTGGCCGGCGAGGTGGCAGCCGCACTGACCGCCCTCTATGCGCCGCATCGAGACCGTCAGGGTCTGACGCGGTTCATCTTTGCGTTTCCGGTGCGCGTGGTCGCACGTCTGCTGGGCGTGCCCGGGGATCGTCTCGACGATGTGACGAGCTGGGTGCGACACTATGTTGCCGCCGTCAGCCCGTTGGCCGATGCTGCTGCGCTGGATGAGGGCAAGCGCGGGGCAAGCGAACTCATCGCGCTCTTTCGGGATCTCTTGCAGCGCCATCCGCAAACGCAGAGCGACGCGCTGCTGGGCATCATCGCCACGCAGTTCGTCGCCGCGGGCCATCGCCCGATCGAGCCGATCATTGCCAACGCCATCGGCTTCATGACGCAAACCTATGAGGCGACGGCGGCGCTGATCGGGAGCACGCTTCTGTCCCTGGCGGACCATGACGATGCCAGGGCAGCCGTCCGGCGCGATCCGACTCTGATCGATGCCGCGGTCACCGAGGTGCTGCTGATCGATCCGCCGACCCACAGTACGCGCCGCTTTCTTGCCCGGGATGCCGTTGTGTCTGGTCAGCCCATGCGCGCCGGTGATGCCGTTCTGGTGTTGGTGGCGGCGGCCGGCCGCGACCCCGCCGCCAACCCGGCCGCGGACACGTTCAACATATTTCGCGAGCAGCGCAGGATCCTGAATTTCGGTGCAGGCAGGCACGCCTGTCCGGCCGATCGCATCGCACCGCGGATCGCGTCGCTGGCCGCCACCCATCTTTTGGGCCTGGGGCTCGATCTCAACGGTTTGCGGGATGGCCTGTCGTATATGCCTTCCGTGGCCGTCCGCGCGCCCCTGTTTGGCGATCCCAGCAGCCGTTCGACATGATCCCCAAGGCCTGCGGCACGCCGATTCTCGCCTATGGACAAGGCGCAACCGCGTGGCTATAACGCGCGCCGCTTCGGCCTTCGGGCCGGCACGACCGGAAATGGGCGCATAGCTCAGTTGGTAGAGCAGCTGACTCTTAATCAGCGGGTCCCAGGTTCGAGCCCTGGTGCGCCCACCATTCCCGGAAAAGAAAAGCCCCGTCGTTGCGGGGCTTTTTCTTTGCCGCAGTCCCTTCGTGAGAACGGAAGGGGGACATGGGTCTGACGTCCGGCGTGCCGCGTCAGACCCCATGCCGTTACCCACTCACGTCGCCGGCGCCAGCTTGTCCTGCGTCTTGGTCTCGAAATCCGAGGCGTCGTGGCGTTCGTGCAGCTGGCTCTCCGGCTTGCCCGAGACGCGATTGACCATGCGTCCGCGTCGCACGGCCGGCCGCTCGAGCAGCGCGTCGGCCCAGCGCAGGACGTGCTTGTACTCGTGCACGCTCAGGAACTCGGCGGCGCCGTAGTTCCAGCCCTTCACCAGACCGCCGTACCAGGGGAAGATCGCCATGTCGGCGATGGTGTAGGTGCTGCCCGCGATGTACTCGCTCTCCGCCAGCCGGCGGTCGAGCACGTCGAGCTGGCGCTTCACCTCCATGGCGAAACGATCGATCGCATATTCGATCTTGGTCGGCGCGTAGGCGTAGAAGTGCCCGAAGCCGCCGCCGAGATAGGGCGCGCTGCCCATCTGCCAGAACAGCCACGACAGGC
Source organism: Vineibacter sp. (assembly GCA_035279205.1). Classification (GTDB taxonomy): domain Bacteria; phylum Pseudomonadota; class Alphaproteobacteria; order Reyranellales; family Reyranellaceae; genus Vineibacter. The sequence continues at coordinate 4,974 of DATEIF010000357.1, read as the reverse complement.
ATTCGGCGCGGGCCGCGGTTTCCGTCGGCAGGAACGCGCCGAACTTCTCGGCGAGGTACATCAGGATCGCCGCCGATTCGAAAACCCGGATCGGTGTCGGGCCGCTGCGGTCGACCAGCGTCGGTATCTTGGAGTTCGGGTTGGCGGCGACGAAGCCGCTGCCGAACTGATCGCCGTTGCCGATGCGGATCAGCCAGGCGTCGTACTCGGCGCCGCGGTGTCCCAGCGCCAGCAGCTCCTCCAGCATGATCGTGACCTTCACCCCGTTGGGCGTGCCCAGCGAATAGAGCTGCAGGGGGTGGCGGCCGACCGGCAGTTCCTTGTCATGCGTCGGCCCCGCGATCGGGCGATTGATGTTGGCAAACTGCCCGCCGTTGGCCTTGCTCCACGTCCACACTTTGGGCGGCACATACTCCGAGGAATCAGACATCTCGCTCTCCACACATCGGGACCATGCGCCCTTATATCATCCACGGACAGGTGGGCCGAAAGGGTCACGCCGTCGGCCGATCCTGAGGCTTGCTGCGGTTTGGATTAGAATTTCTCAATCTGGATCAACCGGCGTATCGGGCGGCAACCCGAGCCACGCCAGGGCCTCGGCGACCGTGTCGAACATCTCGCACGGCCGCCGGCCGCGCAGGCGCTTGATGAAGTAGTTGGCGCTCTCGCGCCCGGCGTCCGACGACATGATCAGCGCCATCTGACCGCCCGACACCGCGGGCTTGACCCGGTCGCCCACCTCCTGGGCCCAGGCGGCGAGATCCTCCGGCAGGATATCAAAGTTCACGGCGCGGAAGACACCGATCGTCCGATACCCGCTGGCGCCCGCCGCAGCCAAATCCGCCAGCAGGTCGACATAGTCCTGGCGTGTCACCTCGCCCGTCACCTTCATGCGGACGAGGCGGATACTGTGGTCTACGGTCCAATTGATGGGCATGGCGGAGCGTCGCACACTCGTTGCCTTGATGCCACCCGTGTCGGATCGTGACGGAAAAGAGGAGTGCAGATGCGCCAGCAATGGAGGCGCGCAACGCCTGTCGCATCGCTGAGCCTCGAGGACGCCACGGCGCTGGTGCGGCCGTTGCCGGGCGCGCCGCGCGTATCATCCATCACGGCGCTATCCGGTGGTCTCGCCAACACCAACCTGCGCCTGGACTTCGCGGGCCATCACCCTGCGGTCGTGCTGCGGCTCTATCAGCGCGATCCGGTGCAAGCGGCCAAGGAGCGGGCGCTGCATGCGCTGGCGGCGCAGCATGGGCTGCCGGTGCCGCGCCTGTGGTTTGGCGCCGATGAGAACCCGGTGACGGGATCGCCGTATGCCGTCGTCGATTGGGTGGACGGGCGGACGCTCGACACCGTCGCGCCAACGCTGCACGGCCATCAGGTACACGCCCTGGGCATTTCGATCGGCGCCGCGCTGGCCCGCATCCACGGCGTGACGTTCGCGACATCGGGCTTCTTCGATGGAGCGCTCATAGTGGCGATGCCGATCGATGTCGGCGGCGCCGGCCTGCGCCAGTTCCTGCGGCGCTGCCTGATCGACGGCCCCGGCGGCGACCGCCTGGGCGCCGACCTGACGGGCGCCGTGGTGGCCTTTGTCGACGCCGAGGCCGGTCTGCTGGACACATGGACAGGCCCGCCGTGCCTCACCCATGCCGACTTCGGCGGCTCGAATATTCTGGTGCGCCCGGCGGCGCAGGGCTGGGCGCTGGCCGCAGTGCTGGATTGGGAGTTCGCCTTCAGCGGCAGCCCGTTCTTCGACCTCGGCAACCTGTTGCGCCCGCCCGTGGGCCGGTTGCCTGGTTTCGCCGAAGCGGTTGCCACCGGCTACGGCAGCGAAGGACGTGCCTTGCCGCGCCGGTGGCGTGACATGGCGGCGCTCGCCGATCTGATCGCCTGGGCCGATTTCCTCGCGCGTGCAAACCCGCCTGCCGGCGTCATCGAGAGCGCCCGCGACCGCATTCGCGATACCATCGCGCGTACGCTGTAGTTGTCATCCCGAGCGCAGCGAGGGATCTCCCGCGACGGAGACTCCATTCGAGGAGATCCTTCGCCGCGCTCGGGATGACAGCGCCGACTACCGCCTACAGCGTTGGCGCTTGCCGGTGATGGTCTGTCGCTTGCTGATAGGCATGCGCGATGGCGTACAGCGTCGCTTCGCTGAACGGCCGGCCGACGAGCTGCAGGCCCAGCGGCAGGCCGTTGCCGTCGACGCCGCACGGTACGGAGAGCGCCGGCAGGCCCAGCAGGTTGAACGGACGCGTGAAGCGCGAGAAGCGGGCCAGGATGGCGAGCGCAGTGGCGCCAGGCTGGCGTTCGACATCGGTCTCGGCGCGCGTCGGCGTGGCGAACGGCATGGTGGGCAGCAGCAGCGCGTCGATGCCGTCCATCGTCGTGGCGAGAAACGCCTCGGTGTGGTGCGTGCGCAGGCGCAACGCGTCGATGTATTGCGTCGCCGGGATCAGGAAGCCGGCCTCCATGCGCCAGTGCACCTGGTTGGAGTAGTCCTGCGGCCGCTCCTGGAGCCACGGCCGGTGCATCGCCGCCGCTTCGCACTTGATGATGGTCTCGGCGGTGTCGAACAGTGGCGCCAGCGCTGGCAGGCGGACATCGACCACGCGCATGCCCAGCCGCTCGAGATCGGCGCGGGCGCGGTCCAGCACGGCAAGCACATCGGCATCGACGCCGTCGAGCGTTGCTGGCAGCCCCAGGCGCACACTCGCGACAGGCTGGTCCAGCGCCGCTTCATAGTCCGGCACCACGTGCGGGCTCGCCGTGGCGTCCGCGGCATCGGCGCCGGCGATGATCGACAGCAGACGTGCGTTGTCGGCGACGCTGCGCGTGAGCGGGCCGATATGATCGAGGCTCCATGAGCGGGGCAGGGCGCCGAATCGGCTGACCCGGCCGTAGGTCGGCTTCATGCCGACCACGCCGCAGATCGCCGCCGGCATGCGGATCGAGCCGCCGGTATCGGAGCCCAAGGCACCGAACACCAGGCGTGCGGCCACCGACGCGCCCGAACCGCTCGACGAGCCACCGGTCACGCGCGCCGGATCCCAGGGATTGCAGCAATCGCCGAAATGGATGTTGTGCCCGGTCGGCCCGGCGGCGAACTCGGCCATGTTCAGCGTGCCGAGGTCGACGGCACCGGCCGCATCGAGGCGATCGATCACCGTGGCGGTGCGGTCAGCGACCCAGTCGCGGCGGATCGCGCTGCCGCCGGTCGAGATCCGGCCGGCGCGATAGAACATGTCCTTGTGCGCCAGCGGCACGCCGTGCAGCCTGCCGCGCAACCGCCCTGCGTCGCGCTCGCGATCACGTTCGCGCGCGCTCGCCAATGCCTGGTCGCGGTCCAGGCGTATGAACGCATTGATGCGCGGCTGCCAGGCCTCGATGCGCGCCAGGCACGCCTCGGTCACCGCGACCGACGTCGTGCGTCCGTCGGCGATGGCGGCGGCGATTGTGGTCAGATCGAGCGATGTCCAGTCGTCGCTCATCGCGGTGCGGCCTTGGCCAGCAGGGCCGCGTAGCCGGAGGGATCGTCGTCGAACGAAAGCTGGCCAGCGGCAGCGCGCACGGCGCCGTTGAGGCGGTCCACTTCGGCGGCGAGCTCGGCGGCGCGCGCCGATGGCAGGCGAATGCCTTGCAGGTCGACGGCGAGGTCGGCTATCAGCGTTGCCTTGTTTTTCATGGGCGATACCCCGTGCGTTACGATCATGGCGTGCGTCACGATCATGATGGCGTGGTGGCAATCCCGTTGTCGAGGCACGCAGCATGACGCGCACCGCGGTTCTTCTGGCGCTGGCCGGTATCCTGGGGGCTCTGGCGGTCGCGCTGGGCGCATGGGCGGCGCATGGGCTGGAAGCCGCTTACGGCGCGCGCGCCGTGTCACTTGTGGAAACCGCCGTGCGTTATCAGTTCTGGCACGTGCTGGCGATGATCGGTGCGCTGGCACTCGACCGCATCGCGCGCCAGCAGGTTCCGGACATCGATGCCGGCTGGCTGATCCGCGCCACCCAGCTTTTTGCGCTGGGCACGATCATCTTCTGCGGCGCGCTATACGCGCTGGCCTTCGGCGGCCCGCGCTGGATGGGGGCCGTGGCGCCGGTCGGCGGCATCAGCCTGATCGCCGGCTGGCTGGCCCTGGCCTGGGGCGCGGCGCGCACCTTCAAGGAACCGCAAGCGCGCGGTTGATCTCCATCGGTGCTTTGCGCGATGCTGCGCCGCCTGAGCGACTGGGGAGAAAGATCATGGCCGCGCCGTTTTGTCCAACCGTCACCGGCGCGCTGCAGATGGGCAGCACCGGCGCCGCGATGGTGCTGACCGCCTGCAAGGCCCGCATCGCCGAGCGCGAGGATGCCGTCGGCGCCTGGGAAGTGGTCGACGTGCGCGCCGCGATGGACTCGGCGCCGGTCGACGGACCGTTGACCGGTTTGCCGGTCGGCGTGAAGGACATCATCGACACCAAGGCGTTTGCGACCACCTACGGCTCGCCGATCTTCGCCGGCCATCGCCCGACGGAGGACGCCGCCTGCGTGGCGACGCTGAAGCGCGCCGGCGCGGTGATGCTGGGCAAGACCGTCACCACCGAGTTCGCCTCGGCCCATCCCGGCAAGACGCGCAATCCGCACAACCCGGCCCACACCCCGGGCGGCTCGTCCAGCGGCTCGGCCGCAGCCGTGGCCGACGGCATGGTGCCGGTGGCGCTGGGCTCGCAGACGGCGGGCTCGGTGATCCGGCCGGCCGCTTACTGCGGCGTCGTCGGCTACAAGGGCACCTATGGCTGGACGGACCTGACCGGCGTGCATCCGCTGGCACCCTCGCTCGACACGCTGGGGCTGTTCACGCGCCGGGTCGTCGACATCGCGCCGGTGCGCGCGGTGCTGGCGCCCGGCGCGCGCGCCAGCGTGACGGCGCGCAAGCCCGCGCGCATCCGCCTGTTCCGGACGCCGATGTGGGAGCAGGCCACGCCCG
>DATEIF010000356.1:0-3318 GCA_035279205.1 Vineibacter sp. | reverse complement strand
GCTTCGGCGTGGTCCATGTCGACTTCGCCATCCAGAAGCGCACGCCCAAGCTCAGCGCCTCGTTCTACCGCGAGGTCATCGCGCGGAACGTGGTGGCTTAGCGGGCCTCTCCCCTACCACCTCACCCTGAGGAGCGGCCCGAAGGGCCGCGTCTCGAAGGGTGGGGTGCAGTCGAGGTAGGACGATATCTGAAGCGATCGACCGGGCCTGTCGCCCATCCTTCGAGACGCGTCGCTGCGCGACGCTCCTCAGGATGAGGTCGAGGCTATGTCAACGCCGCCACGTCGACCTGGTTGGTGTTGTAGGTCGTGGCGCCGCACGGGGCGGAGCGGTCGGCGGTCACCGCGTTGGCGCAGCCGCTGCGGTCGGTGCCGTCGGCACCCGGCGCGAACCAGGCACCTTCCTTGATCGACACGACGCCCGGCGCCATGCGGCTGGTGACCTTGGCCGGCAGCACGGTGGCGCCGTACGCGCTGAAGACCCGCACCAGCTGGCCGTCCTTGATGCCGCGCGCCTTGGCGTCGGCCGGATTCAGCCACACGTCGTCGGGGTCGACCCGCGCCAGGTCGGTCTGGTTGCCGTGGATCGAGTGCGTGCGTGCCCGCGACTTGGGACTGCACAGGCTGAGCGGATAGCGCGCATCAGGCTCGACCGGCGCGATCCAGGTCGGGATCGGCGGCATGGCGCCCAGCCCATAAGGATCCGGGTTGGCGGCCATCGCCATCGAGTAGACCTCGATCTTGCCCGAGGGCGTCGAGAACTTGTGGTTGTCGGGATCGCGGATCTGCTTGGCGAAGGCGACCGCGTCCTCGGGCGCCGGGAAGCGCGCCACGCCCTTGTCCATGAACGCCTCGAAATCATCGACGGCGTCCCGGGTGAGCTCGCGCAGCCAATCGATCTCGCTGGTGTCGTTGTAGCCCTCAATGCCGACGCGCCGCGCCAGGTCGGCGAAGATGTCGATGTCGTTGCGGCATTCGTACATCGGCGCGATCGCCTGCTTCATGAAGATCGCATAGTGTCCGGCGCCGGCCCACGGCGTGTGCACGTCGTTGCGTTCCCAGAAGGTGGTGGCCGGCAGGATGATGTCGGCATGCTTTGCCGTGGGCGTCAGGAAATGGTCCTGCGCCACGATGAACTCGACGCCATCCAGCGACGCCGCCATCTTGCCGGCGTTGGGTGCCTGGTTGAACAGGTCGCCGCCGGCCGAATAGATCAGCTTGATGTCGGCGGGATAGCCGCCGGCCTTGCCGCGCGCCAGCAGATCGGCCAGCAGCGGCGAGGAGACCCGCGCGTTGATCGGGTTGCTGCCGGTGGGCATGCTGCGGATGCCGGCCCGCCCGGTGGCGCCGTTGCTGACGCCCGAGTTGCCGCCGACGATGCCGATGTTGCCGGTGATCGCCGCCAGCGCATAGGCGGCGCGGTGGAACTGCTCGCCGTAGGCCGTGCGGCCGGGCGCATAGCCACACTGAAGGGCCGCCGGCTTGGTGGTGCCGAACTCGATGGCGAGCCGCCGGATCGTTTCGGCCGGTATGCCGGTGATCTCGGCGGCCCATTCCGGCGTCTTGGGCACGCCGTCGCTCAGCCCCAGCAGATAGGAGCGGTACGAGGCGCCGGCCGGCGCACCGTCGGGCAGGTGCTCCTCGTCGAAGCCCAGTACATAGCGATCGCAATAGGTCTGATCGTGCAGGCCCTCGCTCACGATCACGTAGGCCATGGCGATCAGCGCCGCGGCGTCGGTCGACGGACGGATGAAGATGTGCTCGTCGGCCAGCGCGCTGCTGCTGCGCGTGCGTCGCGGATCGACGGCGACGATGCGCACGCCCTTTTCCTTGGCCCACTTCAGATAGCGCTGCGTGCCGGTGCCGAAGGTGCCGTCGGCGGGGCTCCAGCCCCACATCAGGATCAGCTTGGAGTTGATGTAGTCGGTCGGCTCGCGGCCGGAGGACTTGTAATCGGCCTTGGCACCGAACGTCATGTGCACGGCGAAGACCTCGGCTTCGGCCGACATGTTGGACCACAGATCGGTGTAGCCGCCGAACATGTTAAGGAAGCGCTTGGCGGGACCGCGGCCGTGCAGCATGGACAGGCTGCCCGAGCGCGAGCCGTCGAGGATGGCGGCATTGCCGTACTGCGCGCGCACCCGCAGCATCTCGCGGGCCACGGTATCGAGCGCCTCGTCCCACGATATGCGCTCGAACTGGCCCGAGCCGCGCGGGCCTGTGCGCCGCATCGGGTACTGCAAGCGGTCGGGATGATAGGTGCGCTCGATCTGGCCCACGCCGCGGGCGCAGGCCGGCAGCGGCGGCAGCTCGGGGTTCCATTTGCCGGGATCGGTCGAGATCTTCACGATCCTGCCGTCGGCGACATGCGCATTGACCACGCAGCGGCCGCCGCAATTGTGGCCGCAGGTGCTGGTGACGATGGTCTCGCCCGCCCGCGGCTTCAACCGCGGCTGCTGGTAGAGGGTGGTCGCGTGTGTCATGGGTCTACCCTAGCACCATCCCGGCAGCCGTCGAACGCGTCATGATTCGGTAGCTGACGAACCATGACTGCATTCCTCCCCACGCAGTGGGGAGGCGCCCGAAGGGCGGAGGGGAGCCGACGTGGTCTTGGTAACTGAGACAACGTCGGGTCCCCATCCGGCCTTCGGCCACCTTCCCCACTGACGTGGGAAGGGAACTACTCCGCGGCCACCTTGCGCGGCGCGGCCTTCACATCGCCGAGCTCGGTCATCAGCGTCTCGAGCTTTTTCGCATCCTCGCGCGAGAGCATGCCGATCGGTGGCCGCGGCTTGCCGACCGGGCGGCCCAGGATCTCGAACGCCGTGTGGCTGGCGCGCACCAGGCCCTTGTCGCGGGTAAAGGTGGCGATCGGCGCCAGGCGATACCACAGCGCCCGCGCGGCATCGATGTCGCCGGCGCGCACCAGCCGGAACAGCTCCACGCAATGGCGCGGCGTGATGTTGGCCAGGCCCGATGTCCAGCCCTCGGCCCCGATCATCAGCATCTCGAACGCCGCAGCGTCGCGGCCGGCGAAAATGCGCAGGCGGCCGGGCAGCATCTGCGCCAGGATGCTGGTGCGTAACAGGTCCGGCGAGGCCTCCTTGATGCCGAAGATGTTGGGCGTCTCGACCAGCTGCGCCACGACGTGGGGCTGGATGTCGACGCCGCTCAGCCGCGGGTTGTTGTAGAGCATCAGCGGCAGGCGCGTGGCGCCGGCGATCGTGCGGTAGTGCGTCAGCAGCTCCTCGTCATTCAATAGCCAGTAGGTGATCGGCACCACCAGCACGGCATCGGCGCCGATCTGCTCGGCGTGCTG
>DATEIF010000355.1:0-19297 GCA_035279205.1 Vineibacter sp. | reverse complement strand
TCAGGGAACCCCAGGACCAGGACTTCCGACATGAACTCGGCGATCTGCCGCGGCGGAAAGTTCACCACGGCGGCCACCTGGCGTCCGACCACGGTTTCGGGTGCATAATATTTCGTGATCTGCGCCGAGCTTTTGCGCACGCCGATATCCGGACCGAAATCGACCCACAGTTGGACCGCAGGCTTGCGCGCGCCCTCGAACGGCTTGGCCTCGACGATCGTGCCGACGCGGATGTCGACCTTGTCGAAATCGTCGTAGGAAATCGTCGCGCGCGCCGCGCCGCTCTCGGATTCGCTCACCACCGCCTCCAGCTCTGGGATCACGTACTACAAGGACACGTCCGCCCCTGATACCGATCCCTGGCGCCATAAAAAAGGGCCGCTCCGAAGAGCGGCCCTTTGAAGCACCGGGGAGGCCGAGGGAGACGGAGGCCGCCGGCGTTGTGTCAGAAACGTCGCGCTTAGTGCTTCTTGGCGACGACGACCTTGATCTCGTCCAGCGCCTCGGTGATGCGCTTGTTGACGACGTCGAGCGCCTCGGCATTGCCCTTGGCAACGATGTCGGCGATCTCGCGGATGTTGGCGACGGTGGTCTCGTAGGCCTTCTTGGCGACGTCAGCCTGCTTCACGGCCTTCTCCTCGAAGGTCGCCGCCGACATCAGCTCGCTGGCAGCCTTCGAGAACTCCTCGGTGGCGACCTTGATCATGTCGGCCTGACGCTGCGTCGCCGACTTCACCGCCTCGAACGCGGTCTGGTTGGCGGCGGTCAGCGCCGCGACGTTCTTGCGCTGCGCCTCGACGAGCACCTCGACATCAAAGGTCGGCACCTTGAACTCGCCGAACGCCTTGGTGAAGTCGACATCAGAGAACGGGAATTTGAACGAGGGAGCGGTCATGGGAGTAATCTCCTGCTAATCAGACGGGTTTGACGCTCGACTGCCGGGGCTGCGCGGCCGAGCGCCGCTTCTATCCGGATGTCTCCGCACCAACTATGGTGCACTGCAACAAGATGTATGTTGCGCTGCGGAAAGTCAAGGGGCGTTGTGCGGCGCACAATGGGGCCATTTCATGACGTCCGAGACTTAATCTTGTGCCGGGCCGATAGCCGAAATCGCTAGCCGCCCGACATTTGCCCCAGGGTTCGCAGGGCAAAATGCGATACCCTATGGAATCTAAGCACGTAGAGATTGCAGAAATGTGAAGATACGCTCCCGGCGTTGCCGCGGCCTGCCGCGCGTGTCGGGAGCCTGTCCCGGCGGATCCATCGCAACGACACGACGGCGATTGGGGATGGACATGACCACGACTTCCGGTACGGGCGACGTTCGCGCCCTGGCGCCGGCCACCACGCGGTGGGGCCAGCTGATCTTCGGCATCGTCTGCATGGTGATGATCGCCAACCTGCAATATGGCTGGACGCTGTTCGTCACCCCCATCGATCAGAAACACCACTGGGGCCGTGCGGCGATCCAGGTGGCCTTCACGATCTTCGTGGTGACCGAAACCTGGCTGGTGCCGCTCGAGGGTTACCTGATCGACCGCTTCGGCCCGCGCGTGATGGTGCTGGGCAGCGGCGTGCTGGTCGGTATCGCCTGGGTGATCAACGCCGTCGCCGATTCCCTGGTCCTGCTCTATCTCGCGGCGGCGATCGGCGGCGTCGGCGCCGGTGTGATCTACGGCGCATCGGTCGGCAACGCGCTGAAGTGGTTCCCGGACCGGCGCGGGTTTGCCGCGGGCCTGACAGCGGCCGGCTTCGGCGCCGGCTCGGCGCTGACCGTGGTGCCAATCGCCAACATGATCGCGACCCGCGGCTACGAAGCGGCGTTTCTGTGGTTCGGCATCGGCCAGGGCATCATCGTGATGCTGTTTGCGCTTCTGCTGCGCGCGCCGCAGCCGGGCGACGTCGTGGCTGCCACCACCGCCATACAGCAAAGCCAGCGCGACTACCGCCCGGCCGAGGTGTTGAAGACCCCGATATTCTGGCTGATGTACGTGATGTTCGTCATGGTCGGCACCGGCGGCCTGATGGCCACGGCGCAGCTGGCGCCGATCGCCAAGGACTTCAAGATCGACTCGGTGCCGGTCTCGATTCTCGGGCTGACCCTGCCGTCGCTCAGCTTCGCGCTCTCCATCGACCGTGTGCTCAACGGCTTCACCCGGCCGTTCTTCGGCTGGGTGTCGGACCATATCGGTCGCGAGAACACGATGTTCATCGCCTTCCTGCTGGAAGGCATCGGCATCTACCTGCTGCTGCAGCTTGCCCACGACCCGCTGTGGTTCGTCATCCTGTCGGGCCTGGTGTTCTTCGCCTGGGGCGAGATCTACTCGCTGTTCCCCGCCACCTGCACCGATCTCTACGGCCGCGCGTTCGCGACCACGAACTACGGCATGCTCTACACGGCCAAGGGCACGGCGGCCTTGTTGGTGCCGCTGGCCAACGTGCTCACCGCCTGGACGGGCAGCTGGAGCGCCGTGTTCATCGTGGCGGCAGTGTTGAACATCATCGCGGCCGTCCTCGCGATCGCCGTGCTGAAGCCCATGCGGATCCGCATGATGCGCAGCGGTGATCTGCCGTCCTGAGCGCGGCGGAGGACCCTGCGGTCGTACGGCCGGTCCGTCATGTCGAGCGCAGCGAGACATCTCCTGGTCGGGGAGGCTCCTTTCGCGGGAGATCCCTCGCTGCGCTCGGGGTGACGGTCTGATCGAACTGCCGCCGCCGTCACGGCGCCACTGGTGTGGCCGTGTCGGTGTCCGGCGTATCGCCATCCGTCGCCGCGGCTGCCGCACGGCGGCGGCGACGGGCAGACGGGCTGAAGCGATCCAGCGAACGGGCCCAGCGCTCGGCGCGTTTGAGGCGATGATCCAGGGCCGCCATGGTCTTGGCTTGATCGGCACTGTCGTCGTTCAGCCAGACCCGCAGCACGGCCAGATGGATGGCGCCGAGCGCGCGCTGGCGCAATGCGCCATGCACGCCATCGGCCGACACCCCGGCCGCCTCGAGCACGACGGCCATCGAACGGCCCATCGCACGCGACAACGACAATGCCGCCAGCGGATCGCGCACCAGTCCTTCCGATAGCGCCGCCACGGCCGCCTTGTGCGGCTGCAACGCGTCGTAGCGGCGCATCATGGTGTCGAACAGGCGATCGCGCACGGTCTCGTCGGGATCCAGCGACGGCGCCGTGCCGAGCAGCACCTGGCGATCGATGTCGGCCAGGAATGCCTCGATCAGCGCCATGCGCGAGGGAAACGCCGCGTAGAGTTCCGCCAGGCTGGAGTCCGCCGCGGCCGCCACGTCGCGCAACGCAAAGCCGCGCCAGCCCTTCTCCGCCAGCAGCTTCAGGAATGCGCCCAGGATCGCTTCACGTTCCGCCATGGCTGCCTCGTGTGTTCGTTCTGACATGGCATCCACGGCCGCCGATGCCAGCATTGCCCGCAAACGGCCGACCTAGCCCGCGAGCTCCTTCGATCGGCGGGTGGCGGCGGCGATGGCGGAATCGAACAGCGGCTGGATGCCGATATCGGACATCAGCACCTTCAGCGCCTCGGCGGTGGTGCCGCCCGGCGAGGTCACGTTGACGCGCAGTTGCGCGGCCGCTTCGCTCGACCGGTGCAGCAGCTCGCCGGAGCCGGCGACCGTGGCGCGCGCCAGTGTCATGGCCATATCGGCGGGCAGACCGGCGTTCACACCAGCCGCCGCCATCGCCTCGACCAGCAGGAAGACATAGGCCGGTCCGCTGCCCGACACCGCCGTCACGGCGTCCATCAGGCTTTCATCCTCGGTCCACAACACCTCACCCACAGCCGACAGCAGCTCGGCGCAACGCGCCTTGGCCGGCGCACCGACACCGGCCCCCGCCACGCACACCGTCACGCCGCGCCGCACCGCGGCGGGCGTATTGGGCATAGCGCGCACGATGCGCGCATCCTCGCCCAGTCCGGCGCGGAAGGTGGCGATGGTCTTGCCGGCGGCGATCGATAGAAAGGTTGTCGACGGCGCGACGAACCGGCGCAAACCGGGCAACACGTCGGCCATGATCTGCGGCTTGACGGCCAGGATGGCGATGTCGGGGACGAAGCTGGCCGGGACCTGATCGACGGCCCCGGCGATCGTAGCGCCCGCCACCTTGGGCCGGTTGCCCTCGCCGGGCTCGATGACGGCGAGATCGGCGGGCTTCAGCCCCTGCTCCAGCCAGCCTTCCAGCATGGCGCCGCCCATCTTGCCGCACCCTACCAGCAGCAGCTTCCCTGTCTCCGCCATCGCATCCTCCGCACCGTCGGCGAGCGACACTACAACGGCAGGGCGCGCGATCGAAGCCGTCTGAACGCCAGCAGGTCGAAATCATCAGCGGCGGGTCCCCTGCACCGGGGACCCGCCTTGGCGTCCGTATCAGCCCCCCAGGCCTTCGGCCTGCAGCGTCTTCTGCACGGCCGGACGTGCCTGCATGCGGGCAAAGTGCGCCGCCACGTTGGCCGGCAGGTTGATCTTGAAGCGCGTCGCCCACAGCTCGACGTAGAACAGCGCGCAATCGGCGATCGAGAACGCGCCGTTGACGTAGTCCTTGCCCTTCAGCTTTTCGTCGATGATGGCAAACGCCTTTTCAGCCATCTCGCGACCGCGCGCCTTGACGGCGTCGTGATCGGACTCGCTGGGCGCGTAGTTGGACGGCCGGAACATGCGCGAGAAGCCCTGCATGTGGACGGAGGCCACGACGTAGTCGAGCATCTCCAGCGTCCGCGCCATGCCCTCGGCGTCGTCGGCCAGCAGCTTCTTGTCCGCATTGGTGCGCGCCAGCCACGTGGCGATGGCCGGGAACTCGGTCAGCACCGAACCGTCGTCACGCACCAGGGTCGGCACCTTCGACTTGGGATTAACGCCCGTGAACGGCGGCTGGTACTGCTTGCCCCCGGCGAGATCGACCTTCTCGACCTCGAACGGCTTGCCGATCTCATTGAGCAGGACGTGGATGCCGATCGAGCAGGCGCCCGGTGAGTAGTAGAGCTTCATGACAGTCTCCCTCCGTGTGCAGGCCGGCGGCGGCCGGCGAGCCAAGGCGGCGATTCATACCTCTCCCCAGCCATCCAGGGAAAGAGCACAGGGGCCCACGCGGCGTTCACGATTGCGCAGGTCGGCCCTGCGCCGCCTCATTCGTCAGGTCGGCGCATCAGGGCGGCGTGCGATTCACCAGACTGCAGGCGTGCAATCATCTGCTCGGCATCGAATTCCACACCAATGGGATTGCGTGCGAAGGCCTCGCCTTGCATCCATGCCATGGCGTCGCTGGCATCGGCGAAACGGTCGACCTGGAGCTCGACGTCATTGCCGTCCGGATCACGGTAATAGAAAGACGTGGTCGGCCCGTGATTGATGGCGCGGTGGGGCGTGATCCCGGCGTTCTTTAGCCGCTGGTACGTGCCGAACAGATCCGGCAGTCCGGCATAGGTGAAAGCGACATGCACAAATCCGACGGGCCGCCCGGGCGGCTTCTCGGGGTGTTGCTGGCCGCCGATCAACGCGATGCGATGGTGTTCGTCGTCGTAGGTGAGAAACACGATCCCGTCGCCGCGATGCACCACCCGAGCCTCGAGCACGGTGCAATACCATTCGACCATCGTCTCCAGCTGGTTGGTTCGGAACACCACATGCGCCAGCTTCACGGGTTTAGCCATGCGATCCTCCTTGCGCACGCAGGCACTGGACAGCGCCGGCGTCAGCCGCGCGGCACAGCGCCCTATCCAAGACCGACGTCAAAGTCTGCTCCGGATCGGCATCCAGCGCAAAGGCGCGCCAGGCCACGTGGCCATCAGGTCGCAGCAGAACGGCGCCGCTGGAGCCGATGCCGTAGTGCGACCGCCAGCGGTCGTGGCGATCGACCAGCGCGCCTGGAGACCCGACGGTATATGCGTCCGCCGCGACGCCGGCGCGGGACGCGACGCGCGCGAGGGCGGTGCACCACGGCCCGCCGTCAACGCCAGCCAGCAGGCAAAAGCGAGCGCCGCCTGACAGATCGATGGTCGACACCGGATGGCCGTCCCGCTCGAGCCAGGTATGCGGCGCGCGATGGCCCGGCCGGGCGCTGGGCACATAGTGATGCACCGAGAACGACACCGGCGGCGAGCCATCGTCGACAACCGCCATCGAGCGATAGGCGTAGCCAAAGGTCTGGCCCGGATAGTCGAAATGCTCGCGCTGCGCCGGGATGGCGTCGGCGAGCCGGGCGCGCGCCGCCGCACCCGCCGGACTTTCGATCTGTGCCAGCAGCGTCCGGTCGTTGGCCAGCATGCCGCCCAGGCCCGATGAGGCCATGCTGGTGGCGTTCTTCACGCTCTGGTCGACGTTGGTCTGAGCCGCCAGCCGGCGCTCGGTGTCATAGCTCTGCACCAACGCCGCCGGCGCGACACCGCGCAGCACCAGCGCCAGCTTCCAGGCGAGGTTATGCACATCAGCGATGCCTGTATTCATGCCCTGGCCGCCGGTCGGCGGCAGCGGATGCGCCGCATCGCCGGCCAGGAAGATGCGGCCGATCTGGAAACGCTCGGCCAAGCGCGCCTGCATGCGCCAGGGCAGCACGCTGCGGATCCGCACATCGAGGTCGGCCACGCCGACGGCGGCGCGGATCATGGCGATGCAGCGTGCCTCGGTGAAATCGGCCGGCACGGCCTGCTGCGGATCGTAGGCGAAGTTGAAGGTCCAGCGATAGCGTCCATCGAGCGCGATGAACAGTCCGGCCGCCTCGGCATTGTAGATCCACCACAGCAGGTAGGGCCGATCCGCGATCCACGGCCACAGATCGGCCTCGAAGTGGATGCCCATCTGGTGGCCCATGCGGCCCACGCCGCTCATCGGCACGTCCAGCAGGCGCCGCACGGCGCTGCGCGCGCCGTCGGCGGCGATGACGTAGCGCGCGCTAACGTCATCCTCGCGTCCATCCGCGCCGCGGCAGCGCACCATGACACCGTCGGCATCCTGATCGATGCCGATCACCTCGATGCCGAAGCGCACGCCGACGCACGCGCAGCGCTCGGCATGACGGCGCAGGATCGGCTCGAGGACATCCTGCGGACAGGAGCGCTTGACGCTGGGGCTGTGGCTTGCCTCCACGGCGTCCAATGCCGGATCACCGCGGTAGCGCAGCGTGCCGATCTCGGCGCCGGCCAGCCGGGTGACGAAGGCAACACCCTGATGCCGTTCCAGGGGCACGGAAGCGGCCGCGATATCGGCCTCGACGCCCAGCGTGCGAAAGATCTCCATGCTGCGCGCGTTGACGACATGACCGCGCGGATGGAACGACGTGTCGGCATTGCGTTCCAGCAGGCGCGTGCGCACGCCGAGCGCACCGAGCATGATCGCCGCGCCCAGGCCGACCGGCCCGCCGCCAACGATCGCGACATCGACCGTGTCCGGTGCACTCATCACGCCGCCGCGGCGCGATCGAGCGCAACAGCCCCGGCCCTCAGCCGCGGAATCAGGTCGCGGCCGAAGTCGATGGCATCGTTGAACGGATCAAAGCCGCGGATCAGGAACGAGTGAACGCCGAGCTTGTAGTATTCGAGCATGGCCTGTGCCACCTGCTCCGGCGTGCCCACCAGGCAGGACGTGTTGCCGACGGCGCCGGTGGCTTCGGCGATCGGCATCCATAGTCGCGCGTCGTGCACCGCCCCCTGGGCCGCGAAATCGAGCAGGCGCCGCGCCGAGTGGTCGAGCGGCTTCTTGATGGTGCCGAACCCCGTGGGATTCTGTTGCGCCTGGATCTGCCCCAGGATGCCCTTGGCCTTGTCCCAGGCCTCGTCTTCGGTGGCCGCCAGGATCGGCCGGAACGACATGTTGAAGGTGGGCGTACGGCCGTGCGCGGCAGCACGGGCGCGAAACTCGGCGATGCGCGTGCGCGTGGCGGCCAGCGGCTCGCCGAACATGGCAAAGACATCGCAATGCTGCGCACCCATCGCCAGGGCGCCTTCCGAGGAACCGCCGAAGAAAATCGGCGGATGCGGCGACTGCAGCGGCCGCACATCGGACTGCGCGCCCTTGATGCGATAGAACTCACCCTCGAAGTCGAAGCGTTTCTGTGATGACCAGGCGCGTTTCATGACATCGATGTATTCGGCGGCCCGGCGATAGCGCACCTCCTTGGGCTGGAAGTCGCCGTCGCCCTCCTGCTCGGCGTCGCTGGCGCCGGCGATGATGTGCACCGCCAGCCGGCCGCCGGTCAGGTGATCTGACGTGGCGATCTTGCGCGCCGCCAGGGTCGGCGCCACGAAGCCGGGCCGGTGGGCGATGAGGTAGCCGAGCTTCGTGGTCTGCGATGCGGCGTATTGCGCCACCAGGAAGCCCTCGGCCGAGGACGCGGTATAGCCCACCAGCACGAGGTCGAAATCGGATTGCTCATGCGCCTGCGCGAAGGACCGCAGGTAGTCGGTGGAAATGCCGCCCTTGATGACATGCACCGACGCCGCCCCGGCCGGCGGCGTGACACCGATCATGCCGATGACGCGCACAGGCATCGCATCCTCCCTGGTTGAGCCTACGCTAGGGCCGCGCCCCGTGGTGGTCAACGCGCCCCGCGACACCGTACAATCCGTGCATAGCCGGCATGATCCTTGCTCGATCATGATCCTCGCTCGATGTCGTTGAATGCATACCGGGGGCTGACCATGCGCAACAATCGTTGGGCCTGTCTGGTGGGTGCCATGGCATTGGCCGGGGCCTGGACAGGGGGATCGTTGCCGCCGGCGGCGGCGCAGACCCTGAAGGTGGTGATGCACTCGGACGTGAAGATTCTCGATCCGATCTGGACCACCGCCTACATCGTGCGCAACCACGGCTACATGGTCTACGACACGCTGCTGGCGATGGACGACACATTCCAGATTCGCCCGCAGATGCTGGAAGGCTGGACCGTCAGCGACGACAAGCTCACCTGGACCTTCACCTTGCGCGACGGGCTGCTGTTCCACGACGGCAAGCCGGTCACGGCCGAGGACAGCGTGGCGTCGCTCAAGCGCTGGGGGTCGCGTGATGCCATGGGCCAGAAGCTGATGGCCTTTACCCAGGCGATGAACGTCATCGATGCCAGGACGTTTCAGCTGGTGCTGAAGGAGCCGTACGGGCTGGTGCTGCAGTCGCTGGCCAAGCCCAGCGCGCTGGTCCCGTTCATCATGCCCAAGCGCATCGCCGACACGCCGGGCACGACGCAGATCTCGGAGTTTGTCGGTTCGGGCCCGTTCGTCTTTCGCCGCGACCTGTGGCGGCCGGGCGAACGGGCGGTCTACGACAAGTTCAAGGACTACCGGCCGCGCAACGAGCCGCCGGCGGGACTGGCCGGCGGCAAGACCGTCTACCTGGACCGCGTCGAGTGGGTGACGATGCCCGACGCCCAGACCGCGATGAACGCCTTGCTCAACGGTGAGATCGACATGATCGAACAGCCGGTGATCGAGCTGCTGCCGCTGGTCGAAGGCGACAAGGAGATCGAGGTCCGCGACTATAATCCGCTGGGCAGCCAGTACAATTTCCGCTTCAACACGCTGCACAAGCCGTTCGATGATCCCAAAGTGCGCCAGGCCGTGCTCTACGCGTTGAACCAGCGGGATTTCCTGGTCGCCGGCATCGGCAATCCCAAATACTTCAAAGAGTGCAAAGCGCTGTTCATCTGTGGCACGCCGCTCGCCACCGACAAAGGCTTCGAGGACAAGCTGAACGGCGACGTCGCCAAGGCCCGCGCACTGCTCAAGGAAGCCGGCTATGACGGTACGCCCGTCGTCCTGCTATATGCCACCGACACCAACACCGGGCGGCTCACGCCGGTCGTGAAGGCCCTGCTGGAGAGGGCCGGCTTCACCGTCGACATGCAATCGATGGACTGGCAGACCGTGGTCTCACGCCGCGGCAAGAAGGATCCGCCCAACGCCGGCGGCTGGCACGGCTTCATGACGTCATGGGTGTCGGCCGACCTGCTCGATCCCATCATGTCGGCCTTCGTCGGCGCTGCATGCGATAAGGCGACCTTTGGCTGGCCGTGCGACCCGCAGATCGAGCAGCTGCGTGATGCCTTCGCCCGCGCCACCGATCCGGCGCAGCAGAAGACGCTGGCCGAGGCCATCCAGGTGCGCATCTCCGAATTCCCAACGCACGTGCATCTTGGCCAGTTCAACATCCCCGTCGCCAAGCGCCGCAACGTCAGCGGCTTCCTCGAAGCTGCCGCGCCGGTGTTCTGGAACGTGAAAAAGAACTAAGTCACATAAACGAACGCGTGGCGCCCATGATGAGGTTTCATGCAAGCGCCTGACGTGGCGCCTTGACCAAAACGAGCCGTACGTCCAAGTCGGAGTCTCCGCGACGAGGAGGCGGTTATGGTCGATTCGGAGGCGCGCCTTGAGTCACCGTTCCACGCTGGCGAGCGCGAAGCACAGCGGCGGGCCGGTGTACGCGTGCGTGCCGAGGAAGCCGGCAAGCGTGCCATCCGCGACTTCATGCCCGATCAGCATCGCACGTTCTTCGCGCAACTGCCGATGCTGCTGGTCGGCTCGGTCGACGGCGACGGCCAGCCGTGGGCATCGGTGCTGGCAGGCCGGCCCGGTTTCATCTCGACGCCCGACGAACGCACCATGCACATTGCGGCGCCGCCGCTGTTCGGCGACCCGCTCGGCGCCACGCTGGCGCTCGGCACCGACCTCGGGCTGCTCGGGCTGGAGCCGCATTCGCGCCGCCGCAACCGCGCCAACGGCAAGGTGACGGCGCTGGACGATGCCTCGATCGATATCCGCATCACGCAGAGCTTCGGCAACTGCCCGCAATACATCCAGGCCCGCACGTTCGAGGTCACCGACGAGATCGACGCGATCGGTGCACCACGACCGCTATCGCAATTCGATACGCTCGATCGTCCAACACGCGACCTGATCGCGGCCGCCGATACGCTGTTCATCGCCTCGTCGTTCAAGGACGAGGCCACCGGCGGCGTCGATGTCTCTCACCGCGGCGGCAAGCCCGGCTTCGTTCGCATCGACGACGGCCGCACCTTGGTGGTGCCCGACTTTGCCGGCAATTCGTACTTCAATACCTACGGCAATCTGCTGATCAACCCGCGCGCCGGCCTGCTGTTCATGGACTTCGACAGCGGCGATCTCGTCTATCTCACGGGCACGACCGACATCGTCTGGGACGGCGAGGAGGTGGAGCGTTTCGCGGGGGCCCAGCGGTTGATGCGCTTCCGTCTGAGCGAGGGCCGCCGCGTCAGCGGCGCCCTGCCGCTGCACTGGTCGTTCGGCGAGTATTCGCCGCTGCTGGCACGCACCGGCAGCTGGCCGGACTTCCCCTCTCCGCCCGCGTAGCGGGGGGAGAGGGATCTTCTCGGGAAATCAATTCTGCGGATAGCTGGCGACCAGGGCGACGGCGCGTTCGCGGTAGAGCCGCAGCGACTCGCGGGCGCCGTCGGTATCGCCGCTGCGGGCGCGGGCACCGATGCTGGTCATGTGCGCCGCGAGATCCTCGGCGATGCGTGCCACGTCGGGCCGGTCGGGCCGGCGGAGGCGACCGGTGCGCGGATCGCGGTTGTCGAAGCGGCGCGCGATGAAGCGCAGGTCGAACACCACGGTATCGACCACCAGATCGATGGCGGGCTGGTCGGCACGCGTGATGGCCTCGTCGAGCACGGCGACGTAGGACGCCAGCTCGCTCATCTCGCTCTGCCGCGTCATCGGCTCGAACGGCTGGTCAGCGTCGCCGACCGCCTCGAGATAGGCCACCAGGTCGTCGCGCTGTGCCGCCGTCAGCCCCAGCGCGAAGACCCGATCGAAATGCGCCACCACGTCGGCGAAGCCGGCGTAGCGCCCATCATGGAAATAGGGTGCCGTGAAGCGCGCGTTGAGCAGAGTCGGCGTCTTGAAGATGCCGTCGGAGCCGACGTCATGGCGCCGGCCATCGGCGAACAGCGCGTCAGGCACGTGGCAGGTGGCGCAGCTGCGGCCGCCCATGCCGGCCATCGGCTGCTTGAACAGCGTCTCGCCGCGCTTGGCGGCCGGGCTGGCGGCCGTCGTCAACTGACCCAAGCGGTCGATCTTGGGGTTGGGCAGGAACTCGATCTGCTCCATGTAGGCGACCAGCGCGTCCAGGATGATCGGCGCCGGCTCCGGTCCGCCGAACTCGCCCACGATCACGTTGCGTGCGAACTCGCGCAGCGACGCGATGCGGCCGTCACGCCCGTAAGGCGCATTGAAGCGCGTACCGCGCAGGCTCGGGATGTCGACATGGTTGGCGATGCCGTCGTCCTGCGTCGGGTTGAACATCGACGTCGTCGGATCGAGGCCGCCGTGCCGCACCGAGACGCCGGCCACGAAGAAACGCGGGTTGATGTCGCCCTGGCGATGGCAGGTGTCGCAGGAGAGGCCCGCCTCGCGCGCCTTGGGGCCGAACAGGCTGGGTGCGCTGAAGGCAGTGTTGCCCAGCGCCACCAGCCAGGATTGCTTGCCGCCGGCCGCCTCGGCCCTGAGGATCTGGCGCGGCCGTTCCAGCGTATTGAGGCCGAAGTCGGTGCCTTCCGGCAAACCCGGCACCGGTCCGGCGCCGACCTTCGGTGCCGCCACGGCGATCACGAACGTCATGCCGCCGCCCAGCAGCGCGCCGGCCAGCGTCAATCCAGCAGAACGAAGAGACCACACCATCTGTACTCTCATTGCGGCCGGCGCCTGCCGGCCGCCTTTCATATCAGAAACGGCGTTCGTAGTTCAGCGAAACGCCGATCGAGTTGAGATTGGCGCGCGCCACGCGCTCGTGCTTGTAGCCGGCCTCGATACCAAGCCCGTTGAGCCAGCGCACCTCGCGCTTGAGCAAGGCACCCAGATCGTAGGCGACCGAAAAGCCCAGGAGATGATCGGTGTAGCGGTCGGGCACCGTCTTGTCCTTCACCGGCCGCAGGGTGCCGTAGAGCGATGCGCTCCAGCCCAGGCCCAACTCGAAACCCAGGCCCGCCGTCAGCCACTTGCTGCTGCCGGCAATGCCGCCCGGGTTTCTCTGGTAGGCAAATTCCAGCAGCGGCGTCATGGTGATCCGGCTGGTGATCAGCAGCTCCCAATTGAAGCCCGCGACAAAACCGCGCTCGGTCGGCTCGGCGCCGACTTTCGATCCGCGCCGGCGCTCGAAGCCGAGGTTGTAGGAGAAGCCGCGCAGGTCGGCGATCTTGCCGCCCTCCAGCGAGACCGTGAAGTTGTCGAACAGGGCACCGGTGTTGCCGACGCCGCCGTCGCGACGGCGCAGGCGCTTGGGCCGGATCACGTCGGCATCGGTGATGCGTGGCCGCGAGAAGATCGAGTTGCTGAGGACCGACGTGTCCTCGACGAAGGTCTCGAATGCCAGCGTATGGCGGCCCAGCAGCGGATCGCGAAAGTCGTAGGCGACACCGATGCCGAGCTTCTCCTCCAGCTCATAGTCCTCGGCGAAGTCGGTGCCGTAGAGCCCCGGCGTGATGTCCCATGCCTTGCCGAAGCGCGGATGGATCTTGCCGCCGTAGAGCCGCACGGGATCGAGATAGACGGTGGCATAGAGCTCGTTGACGCGCAGGCCCTCGCCGCGGAAGGCCCGGTTGCGCGACACCGTGCGCACCTGATCCATCTTGATGCCGCCGTTGAGCGAGAAATACTGGCCGATATTGAGGTACCAGTTGAGATCGTCGAGCTCGAAGAACAGGTTCGAGAACGGCTTCACGCCGGCGCTCTTGTTGAGCGTGCGATCGAGCTGCAGGTTCAAGAAGTAGCTGCCGCCGAACACGACGTCGCCGGCACCATCGCCGCTGGGCGCCGGCCCCGCCTCGCTGCGTGGGATCGAGCGCGTCTGTGCCTGGACGCCACCGGCTGCCGCGAGAGCAAACACCACCCCGATCGCGCCGGCCATGCATCGCCGGCGCGCTGCCCAAAACCTACCCATGATTGTCAGGTCCCCCTGATTGTGAGCGACGCCCCCGCCGCGATCATGTGCCTATTTCGCGAGATCCTTTACCCGGCCGGCGGCGCCCATCAGGTCCGACACGCTGCGCGTCGGACGCGACGGCGGGGCCAGTGACGGAAACGCCGCCAGCGTGGTCTTCATTTCGGCCGCGATGCGCGGTGCGCTGGCGCCCAGCAACGCGTTGCTGGCGGCCAGCACCTTTTCGGCATAGCGGGCGAAGCCCATGGCGTCGTGGTATTCGACGGTGTTGGTGATGCGGCCGCGCTCCAGCGACTCGCCGAGATCGCCGCCGGCGTTCTCCATCATCAGGGCGATGCCCTGGGTCATGAATTGCGGCGATCCGCTGAGGCTGGTCGGGATGGTGCGCCGCAGACCGTCGATCTTGGCCAGCACGTCGTCATAGACCGCCGTCGTCGAGGGATCGTTCGGCATCTTCTTGGCGTGCGTCTCGAGATCGCTCAGCTCGCGCTCGAACTCCGGATGATTGCGCGACTTGAAGACGGGCTTGAGATAGTCGTAGAGCTCGCGCACGGGATGACCGAAATGCGGCAGCGCATCGCGCTGCATCTTGGCGTCCAGCAGCGCCTTGCCGATCATCAGGTGGCCTTCCATCAGGCCCAGCTTCTCGAACAGGTCGAGGTTGTCGGCGACATCGATCTTGCCGGCGGTGGCATCGGCCAGTTGCACGAAGCGCTCGTCGGTGAAGTTGGCGGCCAGCGTCAGCAGCGACTGGCTGCGCCCGACCTTGCCGTTCATGCCTTTGCAGATCAGCGCCGGATCGCGCGGGTCGAACGGCAGATCACCGGGCGAACGACCCGCCGCCTGCGTCGCCGCGACAACGAGCCCAATGCTCGCCGTGGTCATCAAGAGGCGCCAGGACAGGCGCGCGTTGTTCGGCATGGTCGGCTTCCCCCATCAGTGCGCAACCGCACGTGGCTCGATGAGAGTAGCCAAGTTAAGCGAGAAGACGCAAGTGCAAGTCATTCGCATTCGCGTCAGGCTGCCGTCAGAATGCTGACGGCAGAAGGACTTGACGTTCGCCGCAGTGCCGCACGAAGCGGCGACGCATGAGCAGCGATTGCACGCTTTAGTTGTTGGCCAGCTCCTTGACCCGGCCGGCGGCGGCGGTGAGATCGGCCGGCGTGTGCGGCGCCTGCGCCGGCGGCGTCAGTGCCGGGAACGCCGACATCGCGAACTGGATCTCGGTGCCGATCTTGCCAGCCTTGTCGCCCAGCAGCGCGCGGTTGGCGGCCAGCAACTTGTCGGCGTAGCGCGCGAAGCCCATGGCGTCATGGTACTCGACGGTGTTGGCGATCTTGCCCTTCTCGAACGACTCGGCGAGGTCGTCGGCCGACGCTTCCATCATCAGCGCGATGCCGCGCACGACGAAGCCCGGCGAGCTCGACAGGCTGGCCGGTATGGTGCGGCGCAGGCCGTCGATCTTGGCCAGCACGGCCTCATAGGCCGCTGTGGTTTCCGGCGCCTGCGGCGCGCTCTTGGCGCGCGCCTCCAGATCGCGCAGGTCACGATCGAACTCCGCGACCTTGCGCACCGCAAAGACCGGCTTGATGTAGTCGTAGATTTCGCTGATCGGGTGGCCGAAGTGCGGCTCGGCGTCGCGCTGCATCTTGGCGTCCAGCAGCGCCTTGCCGATCATCAGGTGGCCTTCCATCAGGCCCAGCTTCTCGAACAGGTCGAGCTCATCCTCGACATCGGTCTTGTTGGCCTGCGCCAGGTGCACGCCGGCTGCAAAGTCAGCGGCCATATCCCGCAGCGCCTGGCTGCGGCCGATCTTGCCGGTCATGCCTTTGCAGATCAGCGCCGGATCGCGTGGATCGAACGGCAGCGGCGGCGCCCCGTCGACCGTCGGGGCGATCGCCATCAGGAGAGCCGCCACGGCCGTCGCGGGCAGAGCCCGCTTCCAAGCGCCTGGGTTATCCGTCGACATGTCCACTTTCCTCACACTTCACGCAACTGCGAGTGACTTGCAATTATTGGCAGGATAGGCCAAAAAGCAGTCGGCACAAGTGCGATTGATTCGCGTTTGCGCACGGTTGGGACAGGATGTCGATTCTGAAAAGAAGACCTTACCGGATCCTGAGTGTGCTGGCGGTGGCGGGATGGCTCGCACTGCCCGGTGCGATTCCGGCACGCGCCGACGATACGCCGTTCGAAGTGCGCATCACCATCCGTGATCACCGCTTCGAGCCGGCGACGATCGAGGTGCCGGCTGACCGGCCGCTGAAGCTGATCGTCACCAACGCCGATGCGACGCCGGAAGAATTCGAGAGCATCGGCTTGAAGATCGAACGCGTGATCCCGCCCGGCAAGACGGCCGAGTTCACCGTCAAGCCGCTGCGGCCCAACCGCAACTACAAGTTCTTCGGCGAGTTCCACCCCGAGACGGCCCAGGGCCAGCTGGTGGTGAAGACCGAGGCGGCCGGCAAATGAGCCAGGTCGCGGTCATGGTCTTCCGCGAGGCGCTGGAGGTGGTCGTCGTGGCCGCCCTGTTGCTGGCCGCGACGCGCGGGGTGCCGGGCCGCTGGCTGTGGGCGGCGCTGGGCGCCGGCGCCGGCATCCTCGGCGCCTCGATCATCGCCTTCTTCGCCGAGCAGCTGGCCGATGCCATGGCCGGCTCCAGCCAGGACGTGTTCCAGGCCGTCATCCTGCTGGCGACCGTGATCCTGGTGGCCTGGACCATCGCCTGGATGCGCGGCCACGGCCGCGAGATCGCGGCCCAGGCCCGCGACACCGGCCGCCGCATCGCGGCCGGCACCGCACCGCGCTACCTGATGGCGACCGCCATCGCCGTGTCGATCCTGCGCGACGGCACGGAACTGGCGGTATTCCTGGTCGGCGCCGGCATGGCCAGCCAGCAGAGCCTGGGCAGCGTGCTGGCGGGCTTTGCCATCGGCATCGCCGGCGGCGTGGTGGTCGGCATCCTGCTGTACCGCGGCGTCATGGCCGCCTCGCTGGGCCGCGTGTTCAACGCCGTCGCGGCACTGCTGGCCTTCCTGGGCGCCGGGCTGGCGGCGCAGGCCATCGGCATCCTGTGCACCGCGGGCTGGCTGCCCTCGGGCCTCGATCCGGTGTGGGACACTGAAGATGTCCTGTCGCAGGCCAGCGACCTCGGCCGCTTCCTGCACACGCTGCTGGGCTACATCTCGCAGCCCTCAGCGGCTCAGCTTCTGACCTACGGCGCCACGTTGGCGTTCGTGCTGTGGCTTGGCTTCCGCCGGCTGCCATCCCCTGCTGCCGTATCGAGGTGATCGTGTACGTCTGCATCTGCAATGCCGTGAACGAGCGTGCCGTCCGTGATGCCATCGGTCGGGGCTGCCGCACCGTCGGCGAGGTCTACCGCAGCTGTGGCGCCCGCCCGCAATGCGGCAAGTGCAGCATCGACATCGCCCGCTGCATCCAGCAGCAACGGCGCGAAGCGTCATCCGACAACCTGTGGCCACTGGCTGCCGAATAATCACTCGCATTCTCAATAACCCATTGAAAAATAAGGATATTGCAATCCGTCGCTGAAGCGACGATTGTCCCCGCATGCGGACGCGAGACCCGGCGGCCGGTAGCAGGGAGTACGAGCCGTGAAAGGCGATCCGATCATCATCCAGCACCTCAACGCGGTGCTGAAGAATGAGCTCACGGCGATCAACCAGTACTTCCTCCACGCGCGCATGTGGAAGAACTGGGGCTACAACAGCCTCGCCAAGAAGGAATACGAAGAGTCGATCGGCGAGATGAAACACGCCGACAAGCTGATCGAGCGCATCCTGTTCCTGGAGGGGCTGCCGAACCTGCAGGATCTCGGCCGGCTGCGCATCGGCGAGGACATCCCCGAGGGCCTGAAGGCAGATCTGGAGATGGAGCGCCAGGGCCGCGCCGACCTGATCACCGCCATCGGCGCCAGCGAAACCGCGACCGACTACGTCTCACGCCACCTGCTGCGCGAAATCCTCGACGACACCGAGGAGCATATCGACTGGCTCGAGACCCAGCTCGACCTGATCCAGCAGGTCGGCCTGCAGAACTACCTGCAAAGCGCGATGTAACTAGCCGTTCTCACCAGCGAGCCAAGGTCACCACCCTCACCCTGAGGAGCGAGCGAAGCGAGCGTCTCGAAGGGTGGGCTACCGACGCGCATTTGCGGCCACTCTTCGAACGAGTCTGCAGCCCATCCTTCGAGACGGCCGCTGCGCGGCCTCCTCAGGATGAGGTTGTGCATGACCATGCCCAGCTCGCCCCGCGAAAGGCGGGCGAGGAATCCGGCAGGGGAGCTATGCGCGGACAAGCATGCATCTGCGAACCGTGCGCGTAGGATAGCGGGCAGCAAACAACGGAGCTGCCCGATCATGACAACCGATCCCACCCTGATCATCCGCGGCGGCACCATTGTCGATGGCAGCGGCGGTGCGCCGTTCGAGGGCGATGTCGCCATTGCCGGGGATCGCATCGTGGCGGTTGATCGCAAGATCGCAGCGCGTGGCGCCGAGGAGATCGACGCGCGCGGCAAGGTTGTGGCCCCTGGCTTCGTCGACATCCACACGCACTACGACGGCCAGGTGACGTGGTCGAACCGCATCACGCCGTCCTCGCTGCACGGTGTCAGCACGGTGGTGATGGGCAATTGCGGCGTCGGCTTCGCGCCCTGCAAGCCGACCGACCATGACCTGCTGATCCGCCTCATGGAGGGCGTCGAGGACATCCCGGAACCGGTGCTGACCGCCGGCCTGCCGTGGAACTGGGAGAGCTTCGGCGATTACCTCGCGGCACTCGAATCCCGGTCCTATGACATCGATATCGCCACCCAGCTGCCGCACGCGGCACTGCGTGTCTACGTCATGGGCGCGCGCGGCGCCGATCGCGAGCCGGCGACCGAGGCCGACCGCAGCGCCATGCGCCAGCTCGCGGCGCAGGCCGTGCGCGACGGCGCGCTGGGCTTCGCCACGTCGCGCACCATCAACCATCGCGCCAGCGACGGCCGCCACATCCCGACCCTGACGGCCGAGGAAGCCGAGCTGACCGACATCGCACTCGGGCTCAAGGACGCCGGCCGCGGCGTGCTGCAGGTGGTGAGCGACCTGCGCGATCTCGACGGCGAGTTCGCCATGCTGCGACGGTTGGTCGAGCGCTCGGGACGGCCGCTGTCGATCTCGCTGGCGCAGACCGACCGCTCGCCCCATCGCTGGCGCAAGACGCTGGATCTGATCGAGCGCGCCTCCGGCGACGGCCTGCCGATCAAGGCTCAGGTTGCCGGCCGGCCGGTCGGCCTGCTGCTGGGCTTCGAGCTGTCGCGCAATCCGTTCTTCACCCACCCGAGCTACCAGAAGCTGGCGCATCTGCCGCTGAAGGC
>DATEIF010000354.1:0-12066 GCA_035279205.1 Vineibacter sp. | reverse complement strand
CATCGATCGCGATCCCATCCGCGTGGCCGTGCTGGGGTGTGGCAACATGGGCGCGGCACTGGCGCGGGGCCTTGCGGCGAGCGACGGCATTCAGGTGCTCGCGATCGATCCCGATACGGATCGCGCGCGTGGCCTGCTCGGTGATGCGCCCGTGACGCTGCGCGCGACGCTGGCCGCGCTGGACGAGGAACGACCGCCCGTGCTGGTCGTGCTGGCTGTGAAGCCGCAGGCACTGCCGGTGGTCCTGCCGGCGCTGGCTCCCGTGCTGCCGGCCGAGACTGCTGTCGTGTCGATCGCCGCCGGCACGCCCTGCGCCAGCCTGCGCGCGGCGCTCGGATCGCAGCGCCCCGTGTTCCGCGCCATGCCGAACATGCCGGCCTTGGTTGGCCGCGGCATGACGGTGATGTACGCCGACGGACCCCGCGAGGACGCGCGAGCGCTGTGCCAGCGAGTCTTCGCCACCGTCGGCCAGACGGCGTGGGTCACGACAGAGGCGCAAATCGACCTGGCGACGGCAGTCTCCGGCAGCGGCCCGGCCTATGTCTTCGCTTTTGTCGAACAGTTCGCGTGCGCGGCCGCCCGCATCGGTCTGCCGGTCGCGCTGGCTGATGCGCTGGCGCGCGCCACCGTGATCGGCGCCGCCGGCATGCTGGCGCAGAGCGAGGGGCGCGTCGAGGCGCTGAAGGCGGCGGTGACAAGCCCCGGCGGCACGACCCGGGCGGCACTCGACGTCCTCGAAGGCCGGCACGCGCTGCCATCGCTGATGAAGCGGACGTTGGCCGCCGCGCTGCGCCGCGCCCGGGAACTTGCCCGCGCCGACGGTGGGCGGCCGATCAAATTGAGACTGAAACGGTCTTAATAACGCTCTCTGTGAGTTTTGGACGTCTTAATGGCGTCGTGCGACGACTTCAATCCGTGGAGGAAGGTCATGAAACTGACGAATCAACAGATCGCCGACTACGACCGCGACGGTTATCTGATCCTGAAAGGCTTGTTCAGCGCCGAGGAGATGGCGCTGCTGCAGCGCGATGCCGAGATGCTGCGCACGCCACGTCGCGGTCATCCCGACGCCAACGTCATCGAGAAGGACGGGACCAGCATCCGCGCCGCCTGGGCGATCGAGATCGACTCGGCCGCCTGCGCCGCGGCCTATCGCGTTCCGCGCGTGCTGGAGCCGGTGAAGCAGCTGCTGGGTGACGACGTCTACCTCTATCAATCGCGGCTCAACTACAAGGTCGCGGGCAAGGGCGACGTCTTCCAGTGGCACCAGGACTACACCAGCTGGCACATGGACGGCATGCCGCACGGCGGGCATCGCGACATGCTGACGGTGCTGATCATGCTCGACGACACCAAGACCGAGAACGGCCCGCTGCGCTTTCTGCCGGGCTCGCACCATGAAGGGATGATCGATCCGATCTACGACACCTGGACGACGAGCTACCCGCTGCACATCGTGCCGGATCCCATGGTCGCCGACCTGACGGCGCGCAGCGGCGTGGTGGAGTGCACCGGGCCGGCCGGCACAGTGGTGATCTTCTGCGGCAACCTCGTGCATGGCTCGACCGAAAACAGATCGGACCGCGACCGGCGCAACCTCTACTTCGCCTACAGCCGCGGCGGCAACCGGCCGGTGCCCGGCGGCCCGCGGCGCAAGCATTCCAACAACTACATCATGAACCCCCATCCCCACGCGCTGGAGGTGGTGGACGACCGGGCATTGCTGGCAGCCGCAACCGCCTGATCGCAACACAGGGTCTGCCGGGGCAACAAGACAGGGAGGAAGACATCATGGATCGCAAGACGAGAGCGGCTTTCATCAGCGCCTACCTGGGCTGGGTCTTCGACTACTACGAGGTCTTCCTTCTCACCTTCCTGGTGCTGCCGATCCGCGCCGAGTTCGGCCTGAGCGTCGTGCAGGCCGGCTGGCTGTTCTCCTCGCAGCTGCTGTCGCTGGCGGTGGGCGGCATCATCTTCGGCTGGATCGCTGACCGCTGGGGGCGCAAGCCGACGCTGGTGCTCACGATCGTGATCTACGCGCTTGCCACTTTCGCCCGCGCCTTCGCACCGAACTACGAGACGATGCTGCTGCTCACCATCATCGGCGGGCTGGGGATCGGCGGCGAGTATGGTGTCGGACAATCGCTGGTCTCGGAGCTGGTGCCGACGCGCCGGCGCGGTTTCTGGAGCGGCCTGCTCTATGGCGGCTGCTTTGTCGGCATCATGCTGGCGGCCCTGGTCGGCGGCTACGTGACACCCGAGATCGGCTGGCGCTGGACCTTCGCCATCTCCGGTCTGCCCGTGCTCTTTGCCCTCTATGTCCGCGCCATGAGCCCGGAGAGCGAGGTGTGGGAGCGCCAGGCGCGCCACGCCGAGTCGGCGCGCCGGGCCTGGGAAACGATCTGGTCGGCGGCCTTCATGGTGCCCTTCGCCAAGTGCCTGGTGCTGGCGAGCGTCTACTTCTTCGCCTACTACGGGATCGCGACGTTCCTGCCGTCCTACCTGGTCTCGCAAGGGCTCACCGTCACCAAGGCGTCGTGGTGGCTGTTCTTCTCGGGAGTCGCGGGCCTCGTCGGCAACGCCCTGGGCTCCTGGCTGCTGGATCGCGTCGGGCGGCGCTGGACGCTCTCCATCCTCATGGTGACGGCGACTCTGGCCGCGGTGGTGCTGGCCACGACATGGAGCACCTTGCTGCACTCCTGGCTGATCCTGGTGCCGTTCTTTGTGCTCTTCGTGGGGGCCAATGGCGCCACCGTGTTCGGCGCGCTGTTCAGCGAGGCGTTCCCGACCTCGGTGCGCACGACGGGCATGTCCGGCGCCCTGCAGGTCGCGCGCGGTCTCGCCTTCATCCCGCCGCTGGTCGTGCCGATGGTGCTGCCGCTCTACGGCTATGCGCCCATCGTTGTGGTAAGCGCCGCGGAGTTCCTGTTCGTCGGCCTCTGGGTGTGGACGTTCCGCGAGACGCGCAATGTCGACATCAGCGAGATCGATGAGATCGCCAGCCAGCCGGCAACTCAGACGAGTGGGCTGCAGCGCGCGGCCGGCTAGACGGCATGTTTGCATGACGCGACGTGGTCCACCTCTGTCGTCCTTCGCTGCGCTCAGGACGACGGTGTGGACGCAACGTCACCATCGAAGGAGGTCTTCGTGAATCGGCGACTGCACACCTACCGTCTGAACCTTCAGTGGACCGGCCGCGAAGAATCGCCTTCATTTCGCAACCATGTCCGCGCCTATGCGCTGACGATGCCCGGAAAACCACCGATCGCCGGGTCGTCGGAGCCGGTATTCCGCGGCGATGCGGCACGCTGGACGCCGGAGGACCTGCTGGTGGCGTCGCTCTGCGCTTGCCATCACCTGTGGTACATGGGGCTGTGCGCCGCGGCCGGCATCGCCGTCCTCGCTTACGAGGACGCCGCCGAGGGTGTGATGGTCGAAGAGACGGCCGGCGGCGCCGGGCAGTTCGAAAAGGTGGTGTTGCGCCCGCGCGTGGTGCTGGCGCCGGGGGCCGATGTGCAGAAGGCGCGCGACCTTCATGACGTGGCGCACGCCAAGTGCTTCATCGCGCGATCGGTGAACTTTCCGGTCACGCACGACGCCGATGTCAGCGTGGGTTCATAGTTCGCGTGCCCGGGGCGCCGCGCTGAGGCGTTCAACCGCCATTGTCGTCACGGCGCGAGCCTGTCAGGATTCGCGCGACCATGAAACGACGGTCCCTGATCGCGCTGATCACCGCGGCGGCATGCGCCATGCCCGCTGCGGCGCAGGATGCCCGGACGCTTCCTGCCGTCGTCGTGAAGCCGGTGATCCTCGGCGAGAGCCACTACGACGGCGAGTGGGGGCCCCAGCCGTATGACCTGGTCACACGCAAACAGGCGTACTGGACCATGCTGTCGGGCGGTGCTGGTCATGCCTACGGTGCCAAAGGCGTGTGGGGCTGGGGCGATCCGCGCTGGGGACCGAACTTCCAGGCTGCGCTGAACGCCGCCAGCGCCGCGCAGATGAAGCACGTCAGCGATCTCTTCACCACGCGCGCCTGGCACAGGCTGATGCCGGACCTGGACGGCACGATCATGACACGCGGCGCCGGCGAGGGTGTCGACTACGCGACGACGGCGCGCGCCAGCGACGGTAGCCTGGTGATCGCCTATATCCCGACCGAGCGTACCGTGAGCATCGACATGGGCCGGCTCGCAGGCCCGGCGATCGCGCGCTGGTTCGATCCAACGAACGGCAGGTACACGGCGATCGCCGGGGCCACGCTTGCCAACCGTGGCAGCCGCGACTTCACGACACCCGGCAACAATGCCATCGGCCATAGCGACTGGGTGCTAGTACTGGAGACGGGCTGGCTGGGTGCAGCGGCGCCGGCGGCCGCTTTCCCGCTGAAGGTCAGCCGCAACGGCCGCTATCTCGTGGACCGCACCGGCCGGGCGTTCTTCTATCAGGCCGATACGCCGTGGTGGATGATCTGGAAGGGCAGGCCCGCCGACATCCACGTCTATCTCGCCAACCGCAAGGCGCGCGGGTTCAACACGCTGCAGATCATGATGCTGCCAGCCGGTGCGGCGCCCGACGCGCACCTCGTCAACGAGCCGGACGTCAACGGCAACCGCCCGTTCCGTGATGGCAAGATCCTCGACGTCGCCGCGGTGAACGAGGCCTATATGCGGCATGCCGACCAGGTAATCCGGCAGGCGAGCGCAGCGGGCTTCTACCTCGTGCTCGCGCCGGCCTGGTTCGGCTCCAAGGGTGGTGACTTCGAGGCGTATATCACCGACCACAACGCGGCGGCGTGGGGCCGCTATCTCGCGAACCGCTATCGAGCCTACCAGAACATCGCCTGGATCATGGCCGGCGACAGCAACGCCGAGGGCAAGAGCAGTGCCGTGCGCGCCATGGCGCAGGCGTTCAAGGCGGTCGCCCCGCACCAGCTGGTGACTGCGCATGCCGGCGTGCAATCGAGCTTCAAGCAGTACCACGCCGAAGGCTGGCTCGATTTCAACATGGCCTACGACTACACATGGGGCGGCGCCTGGGTCTACCCGCAGGTGCGGCGCGACTATCTCGGGAAATAGCGCACCGCGCGCGTCAGTGCCGGCGTGATCGATTAGGTTGTTCCTGCGCGTCCTGAGGCCGCAGCAGCGCCGCGAGCTGGCGGGCGCAGACCTTGAGCGGTTCGGCGCTCTGGTTCGCCTTGGCGATCGCCATGGCGCCGGAGTAGGCGGCCACGACGAACGTCGCCATCGCCTGGGGATCAATGGTCTTCAGGATGCCGGCATCCATGTCGGCGCGCAGCTTGGCGGCAATCGCCGCCTGCCAGTGAGCGAACACCGCCTGGACGGCCTGTTGGAATTCGGCGTCCGCCAACGACAGCTCGATGGCGAGGTTGTTCAGCGGGCAGCCCGATACGCTGCCGCGCTGGGTCACACCGGCCACGATGCCCTTGAAGGCGGCCAAGATGCCATCGCGCGCCGTGGCTGCCGACGTCACCGGCGTGATCCACGCCTCGTCCACCGCATGCGCGGCGCGCTCCTGGATCACGGCCAGGCCCAGGGACTTCTTGGTCGGGAAATGATGGTGCAGGGCGCCGCCGGTCACGCCGGCCTCCCGCATGATGTCGTGCGTGCTGGTCGAATGATAGCCGCGGGTCTGGAAGGCTGTCGCCGCGACATCCAGCACGCGCCGCCGCATCGCTGCCGGATCGTTCGAGCGTCGCCGCTCGGGAAGTGGTCGATTCATCACGCACAACCTAGCAGGTTGACAAAACCGGGCAACCGGTCTGTTATTAGAAACCGGACGACCGGTCTGTTTTCCAACGAGGAGGACCCGCAATGTCAGCCATCGGCCCGCAGCCGTGCAGCCCGATCATCGATCTCAGGCAGTACACGCTCTATCCCGGCACGCGCGATGCATTCGTCGCGCTGTTCGACAACGAATTCGTCGAAACCCAGGAAGCGGTCGGGATGCGCGTCATCGGCCAGTTCCGCGACCTGGGTGACCCCAACCGCTTTGTCTGGATGCGCGGCTTTCCGGATATGCCCTCGCGCGAGAATGCGCTGACCAGTTTCTACATGCAGGGCGACGCCTGGAAGGCGCATGGCGAGACGGCGCGCGCCATGATGATCGACAGCAGCGATGCCCTGCTGCTGCATCCGGTACGGACCGCCGGCGCATTCATGCTGCCTGACCCGGGCCAACGCCCGGCGCTCGATTCGGCAATGCCGCAGGGGATCATCGTCGCCACCATCTGTTCTCTCGATGCGCCGATGGACAGCGCGTTCCTCGATTTCTTCGATGGCGAGGTCCGTGGCGTGCTGCGTGACGCGGGCGCGTCATTCCTGGGAGACTTTGCCACCGAGCACAGCCCCAACAATTTCCCGCGCCTGCCGGTACGGGCGGGCGAGAACATCTTCGTCTCGTTCTGCGGCTTCAGGGACCTCGTCGCCTATCACCAGCACATGACGGTGCTGGGCCGCCATCCGTCGTGGCGCACCAAGGTCTACCCGTCCCTGGTCAGTCGCTTGCGGGGGCGGCCTCAGATCCTGCGGCTGGCGCCGACGTCGCGCTCCCAGCTGCGTGCCGCTTGAGGGAGGGCCTTGACATGGATCTGGTCGACCTGTCGGAGGACACCGTGCGCAGTGCACTCAAGCACTATGAGGCGCTGTTCGCCCGCGGCGATGTCGAGGCCATCGTGGCGGGTTTCACCGACGATGTCCGCGTGCGCTACGGCGCCGCGGCGCCGTTCAACGGCAAGACGGGGCTGCGTCAGATGCTGCAGCGTCGCTTCGACGGCATGCGCGACTATCAGCTGTCCAAGCAGCTCGAATTCGTCTGCGCGCCGCGGATCGCGGCGTCCTGGACCGGAACCTGGATCGACAGGCACACCGATACCAGGATGGCCATCTTCGGGATGGAGGTGCTGACCGTCGAGAACGGCAAGTTCTGCGCGTGGTCGGCGAGCGTCAGCACGTGGCGTCACGACCAGGCGCAGCCGTAGACTGCCTCGGCGGTGGGAGCGCTGCGAGGCGGCGCTCCCACACAGCCATCAACCCAGGCTGGCGCCCGTGCGCTTGACGGTGGGCCCCAGCCGCGCCTTCGGCTTGCGGGCCTGGATGCACAGGGCGTGATTGCCATGGCCGCGCCGTGGCCTCATGATGGCGCCATCACGGTAGTCGGTATCGCAGTGGTGCGGGCAATGTTTGGGGTCATTGCCGAGCCTGCTTTTGCGGCACCTCGCGCGACTCTCCCAGCGGCCCGCGGTTCCCATCGCGCACAAAGAGGAGGGAGGCGCGCATGTCGTTCAAGCGAGCACTGCTGGCCACCGTCGCCAGCGCGGCATGGATCTGGGGGGCGCCGGCTGGCGCACACCCGCAATCGGGCGGCACCGACCTTGGCCAGGTCGAGTTCAAGACATCGTGCACCGCCGAGGCACAGGCGAAATTCAACCTCGCCATGGCCTACCAGCATTCGTTCTGGTATCGCGCGGCCACGGACACGTTCAACGAGGTACTGAAGCTGGATCCGTCCTGCGCCATGGCCTATTGGGGGCTGGCGCTCTCCAGCCTGCGCAACCCCTATTCACCGCCCATCGCGGCCTGGCTGAAGGACGGGCTGGCGTCGATCGACAAGGGCCTGTCGCTGAACCCCAAGACCGAGCGCGAAAAGGGTTACCTCGAGGCGCTCGGCACCTTCTATCGCGACCACGACACGCTGGCGCACGGCGCGCGCCAGGCTGCCTACGCCAAGGCGATGGAAGCACTGGCGGCACGCTATCCCGACGATCGGGAGGCGCAGATCTATTGGGCGTTGGCGCTGGCGGTGTCGGCATCGCCGACCGACAAGACCTACGCCAGCCAGCTCAAGGCCGCCAAGATCCTCGAGCCGATCTTCGAGGCGCAGCCCAAGCATCCCGGCGTGGCGCACTATCTGATCCACGCTTACGACTACCCACCGATTGCCAAGCATGGCGTTGACGCCGCACGGCGCTACGCGACCATCGCGCCGGACTCGCCGCATGCACTGCACATGCCGTCGCACATCTTCACGCGGCTCGGCTACTGGCAGGAGTCGATCGACGCCAACGCCGCTTCGGCACGTATCGCCAAGGAGCAAAACGAGGCCCAGGACGAAGCGCACGCACTCGACTATCTCGTCTATGCCTTCCTGCAGACGGGGCGTGACAGTCTGGCTGCCAAGGCGCTGGACGAACTGCGCAAGATCGATCCCGGCAAGGGTCGCTTTGGGGCGCCGTTCGCGATGTCCGCGGCGCCGGCACGCTACACGCTGGAGCGCGGCCAGTGGGCCGAGGCCGTGTCGCTCATGCCGCAGCCTGGCGAGTTCGCCTTTGCCGAAGCGCACCTGCACTTCGCGCGTGCCGTCGGCGCTGGCAATACCGGCAACGCGGCGCAGGCGAGGGATGAGGCTGCCAAGCTCGCGATGCTGGCCGACAAGCTGAAGGCGGCGAAAAACGACTACTGGGCCGACCAGGTCGATCTCCAGCGGCGCGCGGCGCTGGCCTGGGCGGCGTGGGCGGACAGGGAGTACGATGCTGCCATCGCCGCCATGACCGACGTGGCCGATCGCGAGGATCGTACGGAGAAGCATGTCGTCACACCCGGACCGCTGTTGCCGGGGCGCGAGATGCTGGGCGAGATGCTGCTGGCACGCGGCAAGAGTGCCGAAGCACTGGCCGCGTTCGAAGCCGTGCTGGCCAAGGAGCCCAACCGGTTCCGCGCTTTCGCCGGCGCGGCGCGTGCAGCCCAGGCGATGGGCGACATGGCGAAGGCCAAAGCGCACTATCAGGCACTGCTCGACATGTGCAAGGAAGCCGACACCGAGCGGCCGGAACTGAAGGCCGCGCGGATGGCGGTCGGCGGGTAGGCCTGGGGCTTACGACACGATCGTTCTACCGGACCGCGCGCCTCCCGGCGCGCTCATGAGCGCGGCAGGAGCCGTGCGGTCCGGGTTGCCTGCTGGTCTGCAGCGCGCATTTGAGGGCGTCCACGCTCTGAACTCCGCGCAGGGCGCCTCAGTCCTGATGGCAGCGGCCTGCCGGTAAGCGTCCCGCGAATGCCGCTTCGGCGAAGCCGAGGGCGTCCTCTCGTGAAGCGCCGATCACAGAGGAGTGGCCTTGGCCCTCATACTGCTTATAGGTCACGGATGCGCCGCGGGAGCAAAGGCTCTTGATCATCTGGCCCGTCGTATCGGGCGTGACCGTGGTTTTGTCGTCCTGAGCCTGGATGATCAGCGCAGGAACGCCCAAGGTGAGCGATGATGCATCCTGCTCACGAACGAACCTGGCCAGCTTGGCATAGGCGTCGCCGGCCTTCAGATACTGGCCTTTCGGCAACTGCGGCAATTTCACGAGATCGGCGAGGCACTTTGTCCTCGCTTCCGCGACCTGGGCCATCATCGGATCCGCCACCAGGTCGTTGAGGTTGATCGACGGGTCGACAACCTGTGCCCCGAGCACCGTGACCGAAATGAAGGGCTGGGCGGCCTGGTGCACGAAGGCGCCGCCGGCGGCATCGTCCATGAACTTCAAGATCCCCGGTCCGATGGGGGCGATAGCGATCGCGGCTTTCAGCGGGTATTTGTCCGCCGGCCGCTTGTTCAGCGCCGCGGCCCACAGGACCGCACCGCCGCCTTCGCTGTGTCCGACAGCGATCCAGTCGTTGCTGAGCTTGTCCGTCAGGTGATGCGCGGCGGTCACGATATCGGCCACGGCGGCTGCATTGCTTCGGCCATGGATGACGGGACGTGGCCCGGAAGCTCCCCAGCCCTCGTAGTCCGTTCGAAGAACCGCGTATCCGCGTTTGACCCATTCGTTCAAGTATGCGTCCGGATACGTGCTCATGAGGGAAGGTGCGCACTGCGGCGCAAAGCCCGTGGTGCCATTGGCCCAGCTGATCACGGGGTAGCCATTTTGCGGCGCCGGCGTCTTCGGCAACGCGACACGGCCGTAGACCACGGTGTTGCGCCCGTCGAAGGACGTCGAGATGTATGAAATGGTGAAATTCTCGGCCGCGTCGGGCAGTGGATTCGCCGTACGCGTGACGGCGGTTATGAGCTGACCGGGATGAACAGGTTCCGCGGCCGCTGCATCAATGGCGGGGTGCACCATCAGGATCGCTGAAACCAGGCGCATCGCCTGTCTTTTGATTGTCCGTTGCATTGTCTCACTCTGCCAAAACAGTCGCCCGGGCATGGAAGCTGCCGATGCAGCAACGCTTGGCCGGGGCTAATCCAGGCTGGCGCCGGTGCGCTTGACGACGGGCCCCAGCCGCTCGATGTCGACGGCCAGCGTCTTGGCCAGTTCGTCCGGCGTGCTGGAGGCGGGCTCTGCACCCAGCGCGGCGATGAGTTTCTGCAGCTTGTCGGTGGCCAGCACGGCGCGCACCTCCGTGTTGAGCCGCGCCACGATGTCGGCCGGCGTGCCGGCGGGAGCAAGCAGGCCGTGCCATCCCGACGCCACCTCGACGCCCTTGATGCCGTGCGCAGCCAGCACCTTGAGGTCGGGCAGTGCCGGCAGCGGGTTGGGGCCGACCACGGCCAACGCCTTCAGCTTGCCAGCCTGGATGTGCGACATGGTGGTGGCCGAGTCGAACATGAAATCGATCTGGCCGGCCAGCAGGTCGTTCACTGCCGGCGCCAGGCCTTTGTACGGCACGTGGTTGGTCTCGACGCCGGCTGCGGTGTTGAACAGCTCGGTGGCGATGTGGATGAGGCTGCCGCTGCCGGCGGAGCCGTAGTTGAGCTTGCCCGGGCGCGCCTTGGCGAGGGCGACGAAGTCCTCGACCGTGTTCACGTTGAGCTTGGGATGCACGACCAGGATGAAGTTGGTGCGCGCCGTCATGGTGATCGGCGCGAAGCTCTTGATCGGATCGAACGGCAGCTGCTTGTACAGGTGCGGATTGAGGTTCAGCGTGCTGCCGCCGGTGGCGAGCAGGGTGTAGCCGTCCGCCGCCGCGCGCGCCACCGCGGTCGCCGCGATATTGCCGTTGGCGCCCGGGCGGTTCTCGACCACGACAGGCTGGCCGATGCGCTGGGCGAGATCCTCGGCGATGGCACGCGCGATGGTATCGATCGAGCCGCCGGCGGAAACGGTAACGAAGATATGGATCGGCTTGCTGGGAAACGGCGCCTGGGCGCGCGCGCGCGTGCCGGCGAGCACCGGCGGCACGGCGGCCAGCAGGGGCAGGGAAAGCAGTAGGCGGCGTTTCATGTCATCGGGTTCCTTTGGAGGAGGTGGAGGGTGGCCTGGGAGCGCGGGCCTCCGGCCCGCATCGGCGCGCAGCGCCGAGACATGAGCGGGCGGGACGCCCGCGCTCCCAGGAAGAACATCACAGGCGCTGTAGCTGAACAGCGGGGTTGGCGAGATCCTCGGGGCGGACCGGCTTGCGGGTCTGCAGCAGCTTTCGTGCCGCGCGCAGATCGCGCGGCGCATTGATCGAGACGACCGCGCTGAGGTGTCCGTCCTCGAGGTAGAAGCGGGTGAAGCTGCCGGAGGCGGGGTCGCCCCGCACGACCGACTCCGGCCAGTGCGCGGGACATCCCAGGATCTGCAGGTTCATGTCGTACTGGTCTGACCAGAACCACGGCAGCTCGTCATAATGGACGTCCTGGCCCAGCGCGGCCTTGGCCGCGACGATGGCCTGGTTCTGCGCGTTGGCCCACGATTCCAGCCGCAGCCGGCGGTCGAGGCAGGCCAGCGGCTGGTTGGTGCAATCGCCGGCGGCAAAGATGGCGGCGTCGGCGGTGCGCCCGGCGTCGTCGACCACGATGCCGTTGTCGACCGCAAGGCCGGCGGCGGTTGCGAGCTCGGTGTTGGGTACGATGCCGATGCCGACCACGACGCGATCGCCCGTGATGCGGCTGCCGTCGGCGAGGACGACGGTGACGCCGTCGCCCGTCGGCTCGATCGCGCTGACGCCGACACCCAGCCGCACTGAAACACCGTGACCGGTGTGCAGCGCGAGCAGGTGTTCCGAGATCTCGGCCGGCAGGGCGCGCGCGCAGAGACGGTCGAACGCCTCGACGACGGTCACGTCAAGGCCGCGCTTG
>DATEIF010000353.1:0-7383 GCA_035279205.1 Vineibacter sp. | reverse complement strand
TGCCTCGGCTTTGTCGCCGAAGACGGCCAGGGTCTGCGGGCGCGGGCCGACGAAAATCAGGCCGGCTTCCTCGCAGCGGCGCGCGAAGGCGGCGTTCTCGCTGAGGAAGCCATAGCCGGGATGGATGGCATCGCAGGCGGCATCGCGCGCGACCTGGATGATCTGCTCGATATCGAGGTAGGCCGCCACGCCGGCGCCGCGCAACGGCCGCGCCTCGTCGACCTTGCGGGTGTGCAGCGAGGCTGCGTCATCTTCGGAAAAGATGCCCACCGTCGCGATGCCCATCTCGGCCGCCGTGCGGGCGATGCGAATGGCGATCTCCGCCCGGTTGGCGATCAACACCTTCCTGATCATGCGCGTCTCATCCCCGTCTCGGCCCGTTGTGCCGGCCTCTGGCCGCGTGGAAAATCCCGTCATCGTCGGACGCATCATGCGACGGCGGCGTCCCGATGGGGAGATCCCGATGAAGCGACTGTTCCTCGCTACGATATTGCTGCTCGCCGGCACGATCTCGGCGCACGCCATCACCTTGCCCGAGGCCGTGCGCGACGGCTACGAGGTCAAGGCCGCCTCGATGGCCGGCGTGCAGACGCTGTTCATCGTGCTGCAGAAGGAGAAGACCGTCCTGGTCTGCGAAATGTCGGACACCAAGCCCTGTCGCTTGTTCCGCTAGGCGGCCGACCGCGTACGTTGCGCGCTGCCTGTCATGGCAAGCGCAGCGAGACATCTAGGCGTTGCCCCGGATTCCTCGCTACGCTCGCAATGACAGTGAAACAGGAGGAATCGCATGGACGGGCTGATCGTCAGCGGCGCGCGCGAACTGAAACAGGCGACTTTGTTCGAGCGCGCGGCGCGGGCGGCATCGGGCTTCGCGTCGCTGGGCATCGGCGAGGGCGGCGCCGTGGCGCTGATGCTGCGCAACGACTTCGCCTTCTTCGAAGCGGCCATGGGCGCCGGCCTGGTCGGCGCCTATGCCGTACCCGTGAACTGGCACTTCAAGGCCGACGAAGCCGGCTACATCGTCACCGATTGCGGCGCCAAAGCCGTGGTCGTTCACGCCGATCTGTTGCCCCAGATCAAGGACGGCATCCCGGCCGGCGTCAGTGTCTTTGTCGTGCCGACGCCGCCGGAGATCCGCGATGCCTACGGCATCGCCGCCGACCTGTGCGCCGTACCGCCGGGCGCCGTGGCCTGGGATGACTGGGTGGCGCGGCAGGCGCCCTGGAACCAGCCGCCACGGCCTGCCCGCACCAACATGATCTACACCTCGGGCACCACGGGCCGGCCCAAGGGCGTGCGCCGCGAGCCGGCAACGCCCGAGATGCAGGCTGCCATGGGCGCCATGGTGGCGCGCATCTTCGACATCCGCCCCGGCGAAGGCATGCGCACGGTCGTCACCGGCCCGGTCTACCACTCGGCGCCGAACCTGTACGCGCTGTCCGCCGCGCGCGACGGCGGACTGGTGATCCTGCAGCCACGCTTCGATGCCGAGGACCTGCTGCGCCAGGTCGCGCGGCACCGCATCACCCACCTGCACATGGTGCCCACCATGTTCGTACGGCTGCTGAAGCTGCCGGCCGCGGTGCGCGCCAAGTACGACCTGTCGTCGCTGAAGTTCGTGACCCACGCCGCGGCGCCCTGCCCGCCCGACGTAAAGCGCCAGATGATCGACTGGTGGGGACCGATCATTAACGAGTACTACGGCGGCACCGAAACCGGCGGCGCCGTCTTCCATACATCGGAAGAAGCGATGCGCAAGCCCGGCACGGTGGGCAGGCCGATCCCCGGCGCCGTGGTGAAGATCCTCGATGCCGCCGGCAAGGAACTCGGGCCCAACGAGATCGGCGAGGTCTATCTGCGCATCGGGGGTTTCCCCGACTTCACCTACAATGGCATGGACGAGAAGCGCCGCGAGATCGAGCGCCAGGGCCTGATCACCTGCGGTGATGTCGGCTATGTCGACGACGACGGCTATCTCTTCCTGTGCGATCGCGTGCGCGACATGGTGATCTCCGGCGGCGTGAACATTTATCCGGCCGAGATCGAGGCGGTGTTGATCGGCATGCCCGGCGTGCAGGACTGCGCCGTGTTCGGCATCCCCGATGAGGAGTACGGCGAGTCGCTGGCGGCCTATGTCGAGCCGCAGGAGGACGCCGACCTCACCGCCGATGCCGTACGCACCTACCTGCGCGAGCGCACCGCCGGCTACAAGGTGCCGAAGCTGGTCGAGTTCCAGCGCGGCCTGCCGCGCGAGGACTCGGGCAAGATCTTCAAGCGCAAGCTCCGCGCGCCCTATTGGGAAAAGGCGGGGCGGCAGATCTGAGCCCTCTTAACCTTCCCCCGATTTGCGGGGGAAGGTGCCCGAAGGGCGGATGGGGGGACGATCGCCAGAATCAGGTGTATCAATCGACACCACCTGCGCAGCGCCATCCCCCATCCAGCGCTGCGCGCCACCTTCCCCCGCAAGCGGGGGAAGGTAAGAAATGAGAGGAGGCCATCATGGCCACAGGCATGCGCAAGGGACTGGCCACCTACGGTGACCCCGGCTTCTCGTTGTTCCTGCGCAAGGCCTTCATCAAGGCCATGGGCTACAGCGACGATGCGCTCGACCGGCCGATCGTGGGCATCACCGACACCTTCAGCGACTTCAACCCCTGCCACGGCAACGTGCCCAAGCTGATCGATGCAGTGAAGCGCGGCGTGATGCTGGCGGGCGGTCTACCGATGTCGTTTCCCACCGTGTCGATCCACGAGTCGTTCTCCAATCCCACCAGCATGTTCCTGCGCAACCTGATGGCGATGGACACCGAGGAGATGATTCGCGCCCAGCCGATGGACGCCGTGGTGCTGATCGGCGGTTGCGACAAGACCGTGCCGGCGCAGCTGATGGCAGCGGCCAGCGCCGACATCCCCGCCATCATGCTGGTGACCGGCCCGATGCTGGTCGGCCACTACAAGGGCGAGGTGCTGGGCGCCTGCACCGACTGCCGCCGCCTGTGGGGCCAGCACCGCGCCGGCACGTTCTCCGAAAGCGAGATCGAGGAGGTGAGCGGCCGGCTGGCGCCGACCACCGGCACCTGCATGGTGATGGGCACGGCCAGCACCATGGCCTGCGTCACCGAGGCGCTGGGCATGTCGCTGCCCGGCAGCGGCTCGATCCCGGCGACGCACGCCGACCGCCTGCGCGCCGCGGAGGCGTCTGGCGCCCGCGCCGTGGCGCTGGCCAAGAACGGACCGCGGCCGCGCGAGATCATGACCAAGAATGCCTTCCGCAACGCGCTGGTGACCCTGCAGGCACTGGGCGGCTCGACCAACGGCCTTGTGCATCTGACAGCCATCGCCGGCCGCTGCGGCGTCACGATCGATCTCGACGAGGTCGATCAGCTGGGCCGCGACGTGCCGGTGCTGGCTGACCTGAAGCCATCGGGCGAGCACTACCTCGAGCATTTCCATTGGGCTGGCGGCACCATGCGCATGCTGCGCGAGGTCCGCGAGCTCCTGGCGCTCGATGCGATGACCATCGCCGGCGAAACGCTGGGCGCCGCGATCGACGCCGCTACCGACGTGCCGGGCCAGACCATCATCCGCACGCGCGCCACCGCGCTCAGCGCCACCGGCGCGATGGCGGTGCTGCGCGGCAACCTGGCGCCGTGCGGCGCCGTCATCAAGCAGTCGGCCGCATCAGCGCACCTGATGCAGCACACCGGCCGCGCCGTGGTCTTCGACTCGGTCGAGGACATGACCCTGCGCATTGACGACGACAATCTCGACGTCACCAAGGACGACGTGCTGGTGCTGCGCAACGCCGGCCCCAAGGGCGCGCCGGGCATGCCGGAGGCCGGCTACATGCCGATCCCGCGCAAGCTCGCCCGCCAGGGCGTGAAGGACATGGTGCGCATTTCCGATGCGCGCATGAGCGGCACCGCGTTCGGCACCATCGTGCTGCACATCACGCCCGAGGCCGCCATCGGCGGGCCGCTGTCGCTGGTGCAGAGCGGCGATCGCATCACGCTCGACGTGCCGGCACGGCGCATCGAGCTGCTGGTCGACGCCACGACGCTGGAGAAGCGGCGCCAGGCCTGGCGCCCACCGGCCCAGGTCACGACGCCGGCCCGCGGCTACGCCGGCCTGTTCCAGCGCAGCGTGCTGCAGGCCGACCAGGGGTGCGACTTCGATTTCCTGGTCGAAGCGCCACGCACCGCGGCAGAGTAGTCAAAGCTGCGCGGCGTTTGAGGCAGGAAGATTCACCACAGAGACACAGAGATCACAGAGGGGCACAGAGAAGTGAGGAGGTTGCCCGTCGAAGCGCGCCTTGGTCTTCTCTGTGTTCCTCTGTGCACTCTGTGTCTCTGTGGTGAATCTTCCAACCGCCGCGACGTTTACATGATTGCCGGGAGAATGGGATGCCGACGTTCCAAGAAGCGCGTGAATTCCTGTTGAAGCACCGCGTCGACTACGCAGCGGCCGTCGCCGGTTTCCGTTGGCCCGAGCCCGTGCCGTTCAACTGGGCGCTGGACTGGTTCGATGCCGGCCTGGCGCAGGATCCTGCCAGCAGCGCGCGACCGGCGCTGTGGATCGTCGACACCGCCAGCGGCGTCGAGACGAAGCTGAGCTTCGCGGACCTGTCACGCCGCTCCAACCAGGTCGCCAACTTCCTGCGCACACTGGGCCTGCGCCGCGGCGATCACCTGCTGCTGGTGCTGGGCAATGTCGTGCCGCTGTGGGAGACGATGCTGGCGGCCATGAAACTGGGCGCCGTCGTCATCCCGGCCACGACCCTGCTGACCCAGGATGAGCTCGCCGATCGGCTGGAGCGCGGCCGCGCCCGCTTCGTCATCGCCGGTGAAGACCAGGTCGCCAAGTTCAAGGGCCTGCCCACCGATGGCATCACCAGGATCGTCACCGGCACGGCCAGCGATTCCGGATGGCGGTCCTACGCCGAGTCCGCCAGCCAGCCCGAGACCTTCACGCCGGATGGGCTGACCGCGGCTGACGATCCGCTGCTGCTCTACTTCACGTCGGGCACCACGTCGAAGCCCAAGCTGGTGCGGCACAGCCACCGCAGCTACCCGGTAGGGGCGCTGTCGACCATGTATTGGCTGGGCCTGCAGCCGGGCGACATCCACATGAACATCTCCTCGCCGGGCTGGGCCAAGCATGCCTGGAGCTCGTTCTTCGCGCCGTGGAACGCCGGCGCCAC
Organism: Vineibacter sp.; assembly: GCA_035279205.1. GTDB lineage: Bacteria > Pseudomonadota > Alphaproteobacteria > Reyranellales > Reyranellaceae > Vineibacter. The sequence continues at coordinate 2,183 of DATEIF010000353.1, read as the reverse complement.
GATCTTCGTCGTCAACCAGCCGCGGTTCGAGGCCAAGAGCCTGCTGGCCGTCCTGGAGCGCTGCGCCGTCACCACGATCTGCGCGCCGCCCACGGTGTGGCGTCTGCTGATCCAGGAGAACCTTGGCGCCTGCAAGATCGCGCTGCGCGAAGTGTGCAGCGCCGGCGAGCCGTTGAACCCCGAGGTCATCGAGCAGGTGAAGCAGGCCTGGGCCCTGACGATCCGCGACGGCTACGGCCAGACCGAAACCACGGCGCAGATCGCCAATTCGCCCGGCCAGCCGGTCAAGGACGGCTCGATGGGCCGACCGTTGCCAGGTTACGCCATCGAGGTCCTGGATCCGGACGGCAACACCGCCCGCGAGGGCGAAGTCAGCATCGCACTGGGCGCCAAGCGACCGGCGGGATTGATGCAGGGCTACCAGGATGCCGCGGGCGACGTGGCCGGCGCCGACGCCGTCGTGTATCGCACCGGCGACGTCGCCTATCTCGACGACGACGGCTACTTCCACTTCGTCGGCCGGGCCGACGACGTCTTCAAGTCATCTGACTATCGCATCAGCCCGTTCGAGCTGGAGAGCGTGCTGATCGAGCACGCGGCGGTGGCCGAGGCCGCGGTGGTGCCGATGCCCGACGCCATCCGGTTGTCGGTGCCCAAGGCCTACATCGCGCTGGTGCCAGGATCGGCGCCGGATGCGGCCACGGCGCTGTCGATCTTCAAGCATGTCCGTGCGCGACTGGCGCCGTTCAAGCGCATCCGCCAGGTCGAGTTCGTGACCGACCTGCCGAAGACCATCTCCGGCAAGATCCGGCGCGTGCAGCTGCGCCGCATCGAGCATGAGCGCGATGCGCAGCCGACCGGATCCCGGATCCGGTTCTCGGAGCAGGACTTCCCCGACCTGCAATCGGATCGCGCCGCGTCGTAGCGCGAACTATGACCTCATCCTGAGGAGCCGGCGCAGCCGGCGTCTCGAAGGATGAGCTGCAGTCGCCGTCGGTGCGGCCGCCCACCCTTCGAGACGCTCGCGGCGCTCGCTCCTCAGGGTGAGGTCTGTCAGTCGGGGCGCCGCGTGTTGCGGCCGAGAATGAAATCAAACACCGCCTTCCCCACGCATCGGCGCGGGGAAGGCCAGTGGCAGTTACTTGCCCTTCGCCGTCTTCTTCGGCTTCTTGGGCTCCCTGCCTGATCTCTTCTGACCTTTAGCCATTGTTACCTCCCGCGTTGTTGCAGGACGTAATCACTATAGCACAATTTTGTAACGCCCGCGCCTGTCATCCCGAGCCACGTGTCATCCCTACCGGCGCGCCTGCAGCCAATCAATGACCGGACGCCAGCAGCGTTTGGCGGCACTGCTGCCCACCATCATACCGATATGCCCCAGCGGCAGATCCAGTCGCGTGGCGTTGGGCATCCCCTTGGCGCCGACCAGCGCGGCGGCCGACAACGGCGGCACGATGCGATCGCTGGCCGGGATCACGACCAGCGTCTCGACGGTGATATCGCGTGGCCGTATGGCGCGGCCGTTCACCACCCATTCGCCACGGCCCGGGAGGTTGTCGCCATACCAGCCGAGCAGGCAGTCGCGCGCCACGCGCTCGGGCAGCGGCGCGCCATCGTTGAGCCAATCCTCCAGCAGCACGAAGTCGCGCGCCGCGTCGGACGCCATGTCCATGGTGGCGAAGCGCAGGAACTTGTTGATCACCAGCCACGGATCCAGCGAGTAGAACAGCGTCTGGATGATGTCCGTCGGCAGCTCGCCCGCCGTGCGCGCCAACTCCGCCAGCGCCGGCCCCATCGTCACCAGCATGCCCTGTCCGGTGCGGTCGGCATGGAAGTCCCAGGGCGATGCCAGCGCCACCAGGGCCGACACCGCGGCCGGCTGAATGGCGGCAAGCGCCACAGTCAGGGTGCCGCCCATGCAGTAGCCGATCACCGGCAGTGGCCGTCCGTACGTCGCCGCCAGATGATCGAGCCCGCGCGCCAGTCGCTTGACGCAGCCGGCCGCATTCATGTCGCGCTCGTCCTCGCCCGGCGTGCCCCAGTCGACAACGAATGGCCGGAAACCCTCGGCCGCCAGCGCCCGCACGAAGCTCTTGCCGGGCGCCAGGTCCAGCACCTGCCAGCGGTTCACCAGCGAGGGCACGACCAGTATCGGCACGGCGTCGGCGGCTACCGATACGCCC
>DATEIF010000352.1:0-17456 GCA_035279205.1 Vineibacter sp. | reverse complement strand
CGCAAGCGGGAGAGGTTAAGACAGAGGCGCCGGATCGCCGCCGATCGGGCGGCGCAGGCAGGCAACGTGATGGCCGGGTGAGACCTCGACCAGCGGCGGATCCTCTTTGCCGCAGGCGGGTAGGGCGTAGGGGCAGCGGGTGTGGAAACGGCAGCCGCTGGGAGGCTTGGCGGGGCTCGGCACATCGCCCTTCAGGATGACGCGGCCGCGTCGTTTGCGCACCGGATCGGGAATCGGCGCCGCCGCCAGCAGCGCCTCGCTATAGGGGTGCAGCGGCGTCGAGAACAAGGTGCGCTTGTCGGTGAGCTCGACGATGCGGCCCAGGTACATCACCGCGATGCGGTGACTGATATGGCGCATCACCGCCAGGTCGTGGCTGATGAAGAGATACGCCAACCGGTACTCGTCCTGCAGATCGATCAGCAGGTTCAGCACCTGGGCCTGAACCGACACGTCGAGCGCTGACACCGGCTCGTCGGCCACGATCACGTCGGGATTGACCGACAGCGCCTTGGCGATGCCCAGCCGCTGGCGCTGGCCGCCGGAGAACTCGTGCGTGAAGCGCGCCATCGCATCGCGCCGCAAACCCACGCGCTGGAACAGGGCCGCGACACGTTCTTCCTTCTCGGCACCGCGCGCGATGTCGAAATTCTCAAGCGGCTCGCCGACGATGGTGCCGGCCGTGAGCCGCGGGTTCAGCGACGAGTAGGGGTCCTGGAACACCGTCTGGATGCGCCGCCGATGCGGCCACATCGCGCCTGGACCGAGATGCGTCACGTCCGCGCCGCCGATCAGGATCTGCCCGGACGTCGGGTCCATCAGCTTCAGCACGGTCTTGCCGACAGTTGATTTGCCGCAGCCCGACTCGCCCACCAGGCCCAGCGTCTCGCCACGCCGGATCACGAAACTCACGCCATCGACGGCCTGGACGGCACCGGTCCGTCGTTGCAGCAGCCCGCTATGGATCGGGAAGTGCTTGACGAGGTCGCGCACCTCGAGGCTGGGCTGCTCGGTCATGCCGCCTCCAGCACGCGCGCGGTTTCCCAGCACGCTGCCGCGTGCCCTGCCGACGTCGTGATAAGCGGCGGCGCTTCGGCGCGGCAGCGCTCGGTGGCGAAGCCGCAACGCGGCGCGAAGGCGCAGCCGGTGATGGGCCGGTTCAGCGCCGGCACGATGCCCGGAATCTCCTGCAGCCGCGGCCGGCGGCCGGCGATCTCGGCGTCGGTATCCAGGCGCGGCACGGCACGCATCAGGCCACGCGTGTAGGGATGGGTCGGTTGCGCGAACAGTGCCTCGACCGGCGCCTCCTCGACCTTGCGGCCGGCGTACATCACCACGACGCGCTGCGTCGTCTCGGCGATCACGCCCAGGTCGTGCGTGATCATGATGATGGCTGTGTCCAGTTTCTCCTTCAGCTCCAGCATCAGGTCGAGGATCTGCGCCTGGATGGTGACATCCAGCGCCGTGGTCGGCTCGTCGGCGATCAGCACCTGTGGATTGCATGACAACGCGATCGCGATCATGGCGCGCTGGCGCATGCCGCCGGACAGCTGATGCGGATACTCGTCGATGCGCCGCCGCGCGTCGGCGATCTTCACCAGGTCGAGCATCTCCCGGGCGCGGTCCAGCGCGGCGCGCCACGGCACGCCGGTGTGACGCACGACGTTCTCGGCGATCTGCGTCCCGATGGTCAGCACCGGGTTCAGGCTGGTCATCGGCTCCTGGAAGATCATCGCGATGCGATGGCCGCGGATGGTGCGCATCTCGGTTTCCGACAGCGCCGCGAGATCTCGGCCGTCGAAGCGCACCGATCCGCCCACGATGCGGCTGGTCTCGGGCGGGATCAGCCGCAGGATCGACAGCGCTGTCACCGACTTGCCGCAGCCCGATTCGCCCACGATGCCCAGCGTTTCGCCGCGTGCCAGGTCGAACGACACGCCGTCGACCGCGCGCACCACGCCGTCCAGCGTAAAGAAATGCGTCGCCAGATCGCGCACCTCGAGGATGTTGGTCATCGCAACAGCCTCACATCCGCCGTGCCAGCCGGGGATCGAGGCGATCGCGCAGGCCATCACCCATCAGGTTCACCGCCAGTACCGTGAGTGCCAGGAAGGCGCCGGGGATCAGGATGGTCCACGGTGCGATCTGAAAGAAGCTGCGGCCCTGCGCGATGATGTTGCCCCAACTCGGGATCTCCGGCGGCACGCCGGCGCCCAGGAAGCTGAGCGCCGCTTCGATCAGCATGCCGGCGGCGCAGATGTAGGTCGCCTGCACGATCAGCGGCGCCAAGGTGTTCGGCAGCACATGGCGCGCCAGCAGCTTGAAGCCGCGCGTGCCGCCGGCGATGGCGCTGTCGATATAGGGTTGCGCCCGGATCGACAGCACGACGCTGCGTACCACGCGCACGACGCGCGGCACTTCGGGAATGACAATGGCGATGATGACGACGGCCAGGCCGGGCCGCGTCAGCGTGATGAGCGCAATGGCGAGCAGGATCGAGGGGATCGCCATGATGCCGTCCATGACGCGCATGACGATCCCGTCGATGCGACGGAAATAGCCGCAGACGATACCCAGGGCCAGCCCGATCACGCTGGAGATCGCGGCGACCGTCAGGCCGACGATCAGCGACACGCGCGCGCCATGCAGGGTGCGCGCGAAGATGTCGCGGCCGAACTGATCGGTGCCGAACCAGAAGCGCTCCGACGGCGGTCGCAGCCGGTTGATGGTCGCCTGCTTCAACGGGTCCGCGGTCAACCAGGGCGCCAGGATCGCCAACGACACCAGGATGGCCAGCAGCACTGCGCCGGCGGCGATCGTCGGGTTGCGCCGGATCGCCGTCGCCCACCGCGTCGCGGCTGGCGCTTCGGTGCGCGGGGTGGCGGTGTCGTCGGTGATGGCGACCATGCTCAGTACCGGATGCGCGGATCAAGGAAGGCGTAGGAGATGTCGATCACCAGGTTCACCAGCACCTTGGCCGCCGCGAACACCAGGATCAGCCCCTGCACGATCGGATAGTCGCGCTTCAGCACGGCATCGACGGTGAGCCGACCCAGACCCGGGATGTTGAACACGGTCTCGGTGATCACCACGCCGGAGATCAGCAGTGCAATGCCGATGCCGATCACCGTGACGATCGGCACGGCGGCATTCTTCAGCGCATGCAGCAGCAGCACGCGGCGCGTGGCCAGTCCCTTGGAGTTGGCGGTGCGGATGTAGTCCTGCGACAGCACCTCCAGCATCGAGGCTCGGGTGATGCGCGCGATCAGCGCCATGTAGGTGACGCCCAGTGCAATTGAGGGCAAGATCAATCCTTCGATGAAAGGCCACAAGCCCTCGGCGATGGGGCGATAGCCTTGCACCGGCAGCCACTGCAGCTGCACGGCGAAGATGTAGATCAGCACATAAGCGGCGAGGAAGCCGGGCACCGCGAAGCCGAGCACAGCGAAGATCATCACCAGCCGGTCTGCCAGCTTGCGCACCTGCCAGGCGGCAATGACGCCGACCGGGATCGCCAGCGCCACGGCGACGAACAGCGTCGACAGGGTTAGCGCCACGGTGGGCTCCAGCCGCTGCGCAATCAGCCGGGTCACCGGCAGGTTGGAGAAGATCGAGTCTCCGAGATCGCCTTGTGCCAGCCGCCATAGCCACAGTGCGAACTGCTCCAGCACCGGCCGGTCGAGGCCGAGCTTGGCGCGCACCGCATTGATGGCTTCGGCGGTTGCGTCCTCGCCGGCGATGATCGCCGCCGGATCGCCCGGTGCGATGCGCAGCAGGAAGAAGACGAACACTGCGACCACCGCCATCACAGGCACGGTCGCCAGCAGTCGCCGCAGGATGTACGCGGTCATGATTTCCCTCTCCCGCAAGCGGGAGAGGGAGGGGCCCATGGCGCGCAGCGCCATGGGAGGGTGAGAGGCCACATAGAAGGCATTGTGCGTGAAGCCCTCACCCGTCGCGCTTCGCGCGCCGACCTCTCTCGCTCGCGGGAGAGGTGAAAGCCGGCCGATCCAACCACGGAGAGATCTTTCACGTCAGCTATTTCTTCGTGATGCCCCACAGCACGGCGAGTCCGGTGTTGGGCACGATGCCCTGCAGGCGGTCCGAGCGGTAAGCCAGCGGCGTCGTCCATTGGCCGAACGGTATGTAGACGACCTGGTCCATCGCGCGTGCCTGCAGGTCGCGCGCGATGCGCTTCTTCTCATCGTCGGTCTGTGCGAAGGCATATTCGTTGCGCAGCGCCTCGACCTTCTCGTCGCATGGCCAGCCGAACAAGCCCTTGTCGCAGGCGGCGCCGAGCCACGTGTGCAGCACCGGGTTGGCCGAGCCCACGCCGCCGGTCGTGGTGACGAAGATGTGCCAGCCGCCCTGTGCCGGCGGTTCCTTCTTGGACCGCCGCGACACGACCGAGCCCCAGTCCATCGATTGCACATCGAGATTGATGCCGGCATCGCGCATGGCCTGGATCAGCACCTGGGTGGCCGGCGTGATGGTGTTGTGGTCGGTTGCGGCGAGGATGGTGATCGGCTCGCCCTTGTAGCCGGCCTCCTTCAGGAGCTGCAGCGCCTTCTTGGGATTGTACTCCTTGAACCACTGGCTGCCGGCGTCGCTGGCCAAGGGCGCGCCGCAGGTGATCAGCCCGGGGCAGGCCCGGTAGTACTTGGGATCGCCGACCACGGCGCGCAGGAAGTCCTCCTGGTTGATCAGGTAGTACATCGCCTGCCGCGCCTTCACATTGTTGAACGGCGGATGCAGGTGGTTCAGCCGGATCATGCCGTGCGTGCTGTCGAGATCGCCGGTCTTCATCAGCTTGACGTTGCGGCTCTTCTCGAGGATCGGCAGGAAATCGATGCCGGGATTCTCATAAAAATCGATCTCGCCGTTGATCAGCGCCGACATCGCGGTCTGCGAATCGGAGATCCACACCAGCTCGATGCGATCGACGCCGGCGATCTTGCTGCCGGCGAAGGAGGAGGGCGGCTCGTTGCCCGGCCGCGGCACGTAGTGTGGGTTCTTGACGTAGACCGCCTTGCTGCCCGGCACCCAGAGGTCCTTGGCGAACATGTAGGGACCCGAGCCGATCGACTCCTTGACCTGCTGCTGCGGATCGGTCTGCGCTTCCTTCTCGCGCATGATGGCGGCGACCGAGCTGTTGGTCTTGCCCAGCGACTCCAGCACCATGCCGTAGGGCTTGGTGAGCGTCATGCGGAACGTCTTGTCGTCGACGGCCTCGAGCTTGTCGACAAACGAGAACAGGCGCTGGCCGACGCCGTCCTTGGCGCCCCAGCGTTTCAGCGAGGCGATCACGTCCTTGGAGGTGACCGCCGAGCCGTCGCTGAACTTCAGTCCGTCGCGCAGGGTGAAGGTATAGACCAGCTTGTCGGCGCTGATCTCGTACTTGTCCACCATCTGCGGCTTGGGCTGCATGTTGGCGTCGTTGCCGAACAACGTGTCGTAGACCAGCATGCCGTGGATGTTGGCAATGGTCTGCGTCGTCCAGATCGGATCGATCACCCGCACATCGGCGTGCATGACGGCACGCAGCACCTTCTCCTCAGCTCGCGGTGATGGTGCACCGAGCAGCAGCGGCGCCAGCAGGGCGCCCGTTGTCGCAAGCCATCGTACAGCGCTGAACGCGATCGACATCAAGCCCCCTGGATGGATGCGGTTCGGCCGCAGCCGTCCGCTTGTGGCGGAGTATGGGTCTCTTCACCGACGGTTGGCAATATGACGCGAAGCTGACGTCTCTGTGTTGCACCCATGGCCAGGCGCACAATGTCTGCAAGCAATGCCGGCGCGAGGGCGGTCAGCTGGTGCCGGGCGGCGCAAAAAAGCAGCGGCGTGAGCCGTTGGGTCGGTAGCAGCGCCAGAAATGGCCGTCCTGGCTGGGCAGCGTCTCGCGGTAGGGGACAGTTTCGCCCGTCGAGTGGATGAGCCAGCCCGGCTCGGCCGCCTCGACGTCGACCGCGGGAACGATCACGCAATCATCCTTGCCGCAGCACCACTCGGCGGTGATCGGGCTGCGGAAGCGGCCGGTGCGTATCCAGTCGTGATCGTCGTGCGCCACGGCCGGCGTGATCATGAACAAGCAGGCCAGCCCCAGGGGGAGGGCGTGGCCGCGGTGGCGAGGGCGTGTTTGTGTTCCGCGCATCCATCATCTGCGGCGCGCCGGCGCGGCACCGAACGCAGGCACACACGTTGGTGCTACCGTTGAGGGGCACGCACGCAGCCTCGTCGTGGCGATGAGAATGATACGCAAGCTGGCGGCGCCACGACCGCCTGCTCATGGGCGGACCAAAGCAAAGGACATGCCGGACTACGCCGGCCACGGTGTCCTGACCATCATTGAATCAACAGGGTGAAGCTTGGCGTGACACCGTGAGCGAAGCCGGGAATCTGCCGCCAATATCTCGTTATATCGCCCCGCCAGCCGTTTCAGTCCATCAGCGGGATGCCGGCCTGCACGACGACCTGCTTCCAGCGCGCAATCTCGCTGTTGATAAAGTGCGTGAACGTGTCGGTCGGGCTGTAGGCCGCGTCCGCGCCGGCGCCCTCCAGCTTCGCCTTCACACCGGGATCCTCCAGTGCCTTGCGGATCTCAGCGTTGAGCCTGTCGATGATCTTCGTGTCGGTTCCAGCCGGTGCCAGCAGGCCGTACCAACCGACGACGTCGATATCCGGCAGGCCTTCCTCGGTGATGGCGGGAATGTCGGCGGCAATGCCGACCCGCTTGGCGCTGGTGATCGCCAGTGCCTTCAGCGAACCACTGCGCGCGAAGCCCAACGACGAGGGAATCGTATCGAACATGACATCGACCTGACCGCTGATCAGATCGGTCATGGCCGGTGCCGATCCCTTGTAGGGCACGAACACCAGATCGATCCCTTGGGCCTGCTTGAATAGTTCCACGCTCAAGTGAGTCACTGTCCCCATGGTGCCGGCGTAGGTCAGTTTCCCGGGCTTGGCTTTGGCCAACGCGACGAGGTCGCGCGCGGACGTCACCTCGAGCTTGGGGGAGACGACGATCCACAGTGGCGTGGTGGCGACCTGTGCGACCGGCAGCAGGTCCTTGGTCGTGTCGTAGGGCAGCTTCTTCATCAGCGTCGCATGGATCGCGAAGCTGTTGCCCGTCATCACCAGCGTGTAGCCATCGGGCCGCGCGTGCGCCACGTGATCGATACCGATGATGCCGCTGGCGCCCGGCCGGTTATCGACGACGACCTGCTGGCCCATCTGCAGCGTGAGCTGCTGTGCCAGGACGCGGCAGATCGTGTCGAGCGGGCCGCCCGGCGGAAACGGCGCCACGATGCGGATCGGTCGCGACGGATATGCGTCGTCCGCTGCGTGGCTTGGGCCGGCCAGCGATGGGCTTAGTGTCAGCAAGGCCACGGCAAGAAGCGTCCGCATCAGTCTCTTCATCGGTATCCTCCCGGTGTTGGCTTGTTGTCGATCAGCCGCCTGATGGCGGCGACGCTCCAGTCCTGCGCAGGCAGGCGGAAGAAGTCGGCGAACAGCGGTGCTTGGTGGTCCATCATGTGCACGCCGGTATGCGTGCGGCAGCCGCGCCGCGCCGCCGCCTCCAGCAGCGGCGTGCGCATCGGCTTCATGATCACGTCGGCCACCACGGTATCGGGCCGCAGGCGATCGACCAGCAGCGGCAGGTTGTCCGTGGGTCGCATGCCCAGCGGCGTCGCATTGATGGCCAGATCCACATCGGCGGGATCGGGCACCTCGGCCGCATGCACATCGGGGCCATCGCGGGCGGCGAGCTTGTCGCGCAGGGCAAGGGCGCGGCGCCGGTCGGCGTCGAAGACCGTGATCATGCGCACGCCGGCATCCGCCAGCGCCACCGCAATCGCCGTTCCGGCACCGCCGGCGCCGACCAGCAGCACTGTGCGCTCCGCGACCGCGATACCGTTGGCCGCAAGCCCGGCGACAAAGCCGATCCCGTCGAACATGTCCCCCGACCATGTGCCGTCGGCTTCGGGGCGCATCACGTTGATGGCCCCGATCCGTGTGGCGGCCGGCGACAAGCGGTCGACGTGCTCCAGGGCCGCCGCCTTGTGCGGCACGGTCACGATGATGCCGTCGAGATTGCGCAAGGCTTTCAGCCCGTCCACGGCGCGCGACAGGTCCGCCGGCGCGGCATGGATGGGAATGCACAGCCGGTCCATGCCGCGTGCGCGGAACACGGCGCTCCAGAAGGCGGGCGCACGTACCTGCGCAATGGGGTCGCCGACGATGGCCAGAAGGCGCGTGGCGCCGTTCGGCACATGGTCGTGCGAGGACTCGACGTGATGGGCCACGATCAAGCCTGCCTGTGTTTCTCCTCGGAAGGGCGAGTGAAAGACGACTTTGGTGAGGCTGTAAATTGCCAAAGGAGCGTTGTGCGCTCTGCGCTCAGATATTAAGAAAAACGCACGAAATGCGATTCTCGTCCTTGACGGTGACGAACGAGGCTCATCATGATCGGGCCATGAATTCCCTGTCCCTGGCGCACCTGACGATCCTCGATGCGACACCGCCGACATTGATCGCCGCGGCGGCGGATGCAGGGTTTCAGTCCGTCGGTTTGCGGCTGGTCGCGCCGTCGCACTCGGATGCATTCGACTCGATCATCGACGACGAGGCATCTCTGCGTGAGACCGAACGATGCCTTCAGTCATCCGGGCTTTGCGTGCTCGATGTCGAGACATTGTGGCTGGAGCCCGACACGGTCATTGCCGATTTCCAGCCGGCTCTGGAGACCGCGGCGCGCCTGGGTGCCCGGTTTGTGCAGGTCGTCGGTAATGATCCGCTCAAGGGACGGTTGATCGCCAATGTCGCGCGGCTCTGTCAGGTCGTCGCGCCGCTACGATTGCAGGTGATGCTGGAGTTCATCCCGTATTCGGAGGTGAAAACACTGGCCCGGGCGGCCGAGGTCATCGACGCCACCGGCGAGTCCAACGCTGGTGTCCTGATCGATGCGCTGCATTTGAGCCGGTCCGGCGGATCGCCGGCGGAGCTGGCCACAATGGCGCCGGCGTTGCTGCCGTGGGCCCAGATCTGCGATGCACCGCGGACGGCGCCGGCGGCGGAGCGGCTGCGCGCGGAGGCCCGGCGCGATCGCCTGTATCCGGGTGAAGGGGGATTGCCGCTGCTGGAACTGCTGGCGGCACTGCCACCGGATATTCCGCTGAGCGTCGAGGCGCCGCACGCGCGGTACCGGAATCTGAGCGCGCGTGAACGCGCACGGCTTGCGTTTGCAGCCAGCAGCACCCTGCTGCGGCGGCGGGAAGAAGGTCGCTCATCGTCATGACGTCAGTTGGCAACGGCCATAACGCAAGCCGCGCGAAAGAGCTGCGCTGTCAGCTGCTGGTATTCGGCGGCGGTCTGGGCGGGGTGTCGGCGACACGTACAGCCGTCGCTCTGGGTATCGACGTGATCCTCGTTGAGGAGCTGGACTGGCTGGGCGGCCAGCTGACGGCGCAGGGCGTGCCTCTGGACGAGGGGCCGTGGATCGAGACCGGCATGCGTTCGCGCAGCTATGGCCAGTTCCGCGAGCGGCTGCGCGACTACTACCGCCGGCATTATCCGCTGAGCGGGGCGGCGCGGGCCTGCATCGAGCTGAACCCGGGCATGGGCAATGTCGGATCGCTCTGCGTCGAGCCGACCGTGGCCGTGCGGGTCATCGACGACCTGCTGGCACCGTATGTCAGTGGTGGCCGGGTGAGCGTGTTGCGCCGTCATCGGCTCGTCAGCGCCGCGCGTGATCGCGACCGCGTGCTGGGGCTGGAGCTTCAGCGCCTGGAAGACGGTACGACGCTGTTCGTGGCCGCGGACCTCGTGGTCGATGCCAGCGAGACGGGCGAGCTGCTGGCAGCGGCCGACGTCGAGCACGTGTTCGGCGCCGAGTCGCAATCCACGACAGGCGAGCCGCACGCCATCGCGGGTGCGGCGGATCCCTTCGACCAGCAGGCATTGACCTGGTGCATGGCGCTCGACTATCGGCCGGGCGAGGATCACACCATCGACCGGCCGGACGACTACGCGCTCCATCGCACGCTGCGCATCGACGGCTGGCCGGGACCACAGTTCAGTTGGGTGGTGAGCGACCATGTCACGCACCGGCCGCTGACGCGCCAGCTGTTCGCCGGCGACACGGACGAAGCGTATCTCTTTGATCTCTGGCACGCGCGGCGGATCGCCTGGCGGCGGAATTTCGAGCCCGGCGTCTATGCCAGCGACATCACCGTGGCGAACTGGCCGCAGATGGACTACTGGCGACGACCGGTGATCGGCGTGGCGCCGCAGGAAGCGGCCGCGGCGCTGCGCGAGGCACGACAGTTCAGTTTGGCCTTCCTCTACTGGATGCAGACCGAGGCGCCGCGTCACGATGGCGGCATCGGCTATCGGGGCCTGCGCCTGCGCGGCGACGTGCTGGGGACCGCCGATGGCCTCGCCAAGCAGGTCTACTACCGCGAAGGCCGTCGCATCCAGGCCGAGTTCACGATCCTGGAGCAGCATGTCGGCGTGCAGGCCCGTGCCGGCCTATCGGCGGCCGAGTCGTTTGCCGACAGTGTCGGCATCGGTGCCTATCGCATCGATCTTCACCCCAGCACCCGTGGGCGCGATACGGTCGACATCGACTCCTACCCGTTCGAGATCCCGCTGGGTGCTCTCTTGCCGGTGCGGGTCGATAACCTGTTGCCGGCATGCAAGAACATCGGCACCACGCGTATCACCAGCGGTGCCTATCGCGTCCATCCGGTCGAATGGAGCATCGGCGAGGCGGTCGGCGCGCTGGCTGCGTTCGCGTTGCGCCAAGGCATTCCGCCGCGGGGCGTGCGCGCCAGCGGCGAGCGTCTGACCGACTTCCAGGCCCTGTTGAGCGATCTGGGCGTGCCGCTGCGCTGGCCGGTGTATGGCGCGCTGACGCCGCGCACCCGTCGCGGCTATCGCCCGCCACGTACCGAAGCAGGCTGATGGGAGGGAGCCATGGAAAGGCGTGATGTCCTGCGTGTGTCCGCTGCTGTCGCTCTGGCCGGCGCCACCGCCGCGACGGCATCCGCGGCTTTGGCCCGCGCCAGGTCCGTGACATTCGTGCTGGTGCATGGCGCCTGGCATGGCGGATGGTGCTGGGCGCGGTTGAAGCCCCTTCTGGAAGCTGCCGGTCATCGCGTGACGACGCCGACTCTGACCGGACTGGGCGAGCGACGGCACCTGATCTCGCGCGCCGTCACGCTCGATACGCACATCCAGGACGTGATCAGTCATATCGAGGCCGAGGAACTGTCCGACGTCGTTCTCGTCGGGCACAGCTATGGCGGCTTCGTGGTGTGCGGCGCAGCGGATCGGCGGCCGACGGCGATCACCCAGCTCGTCATCCTGGACGGCTTTGTGCCGAAGGACGGCGAAGCCGTGCTCGACTACGCACCAACCGCGGCGGCGTATCGCGAGAATGCGGCCAGGAGCGAGAGCTGGAACATCCCGCCATTGCCCGCCAGCGCCTTCGGCATCGCCGATCCGGCAGACGCCGACTGGGTCAATCGACGCCTGTCCCCACAACCGGTCGGTACCTACCTGCAGAAGCTCACGCTGACCGGCGGCATCGGATCGATTGCGAGGCTGGCCTATATCTCCTGCAGCGCGCCCGCGCTCGCCGTCCTCGACGAGACCAAGCAGCGCATTCGTGCCGATCAACGCTGGCGCTTTGTCGACATGGCCGACGGGCACGACGTGATGGTCACAGCCCCTCGACGGTTGTCGGACGTATTGCTGAGCCTGCTGGTGTAGGTTCCGTCGCGATGAAATCTGTCCACCGTCATCCTGAGCGCAGCGAAGGATCTTGCGGTGCTGGTGTCATGCACCGCTGACGCTGATGATCAGCGGCGCCGCCTGTCCTTGAACAACCCACCGCAAGGTCCTTCGCTTCGTCAGGACGACAAGGGGACATGCGCTTGCCGTCTCGCCGTTACAGCAACAGACTGGACATCCGGTTGGCGCAGGCCTGCATCTTGGGTACGACGTCTCGCGCCAGGGTCAGTTTTTTCATCCGCGCACTGTGGGAGTTCGCATTGAGCGAGGCGACGGCGCGGCCGGAACGGTTGCGCAGCAGCACAGCGGCGCCCAGTAGGCCTTCCTCGGTTTCCTGATCATTGATGGCGTAGCCGTCCTTGCGGGCCTTCTGGACAGTCTCCAGCAATGCCCGGCGATCGATGATGGTGTGCCGGGTCATGGCGTTGATCTTCGCCGCCCGCAGCAGCGCCAGCACCTGCTCGTCGGGCTGCATCGACAGCAGCATGCGGCCCGAGGCTGTGATGAAAGCGGACAGGCGCGTACCGATCCTGACCGAGGAGGCGATCTGCCGGCCGGCGGCGTCGGAGCGGGCGACGAACACCACCTCGTTGCCGTCCAGCATCGAGACCGATACCGATTCCTGGATCTCCCGTGACAATGCATCCAGGTGGGGTTGCAGACGAACGTCGAGGCCCATGGCGGCGAGATAGGAGAAGCCCAGGCGCAGCACCTGGCTCGTCAGCTCGAACTGCTTGCCGTCCGTGGCGGCATAGCCGAGATCCACCAGCGTGAGCAGCAGGCGGCGTGTCACGGCGCGATCGAGCCTGGCCTTGGCGGCCGCTTCCGCCACTGTCATGCGCTCGGCATCGGGGCCGAAGGTGGCGATGACCTGCAGGCCGCGCGCGAAGGCCGTCACAAATGTGGCGCTGCGCCGAGATCCTGGACGTACAGCCATGCTGTTTCCCCCGATTGACTCGATGTGATTCCAGTGCTGACATTATCGCACAAATGAGCGCTCTGCGCACAACAGAAAACTCACGAGCCTCCATGTTCGACTCCTTCACAAGCCATGGAATTCGTATCGGCGACACGACTGTCGCCGGTGTGGTGGGCGGCAGCGGTCCGCCCGTTCTGCTGTTGCACGGTTATCCGCAGACCCATGTCGCGTGGCATCGCGTGGCGCCGGTCCTGGCGCAACACTTCACGGTGGTCGCCACTGACTTGCGCGGCTACGGCGACAGCACGGCGCCGCCGACCGACGATGATCACACGCCGTTCTCCAAGCGCGCGATGGCGGCGGAGCAGGTGGCGGTCATGCGCGCGCTGGGCTTCGATCGGTTCGCCGTCGTTGGTCACGACCGCGGCGGGCGCGTCGGCTATCGCCTGGCGCTGGACCATCCGCGGCACGTCACGGCGTTCGCGTCGCTGACGGTGGTCCCCACCATCGACATGTGGCAGCGCACCGACAAGGCGTTCGCGCTGGGGGTCTACCACTGGTTCCTGTTCGCGCAGCCCTACGACCTGCCGGAGCGCCTGGTCGGGGCCGATCCCGATTACTTCCTTGATTGGACGCTGCGGAAGATGACGCGCGGACGCAGCTTCCTGGCGCCCGAAGCGGTCGCCGAATACCGCCGCTGCTTTCGCCGGCCCGAGGTGCGCCACGCGATGATGGAGGACTATCGGGCTGCCGCCTCGATCGACGCGGATATCGATGCTGCCGACGTCGGCACCGGCCGCAAGCTCGCCTGTCCCGTCCATGTGCTGTGGGAGGTGTCACGCCACGCCGGCGGCGAGACGCCGCTCGAGACCTGGCAGCGGTGGGCCGATGCGGTGAGCGGGCAGGCGATCGATGCCGGTCACCTGATGGCCGAGGAGGTTCCGGACACGGTGCTGGCCGGCATCCTGCCCTTTCTGCGACAGCATGCGGGAGCGACGCGATGACTCTCTACTTCCACGAAACCCTCGATCCCGTGCGGCAACCGGGCGCCCACACGCGCTATCTCGACGAGCTCGGCAAGGTGGTGCGTACGGAAGGCAATGCCCGCGGCTCGGCCGGCAGTGCCTGCATCGCTGCCTGGGTGCCGGTGTTTCTCACCGGCGCCTGGCCGCAGATCGTCACGCTGTGGGAAATGCCCGGTGGCTGGGACGGTTTCGCCGGTCACTTCGACAGCACCCCGGCGCTGTTCCATGAGCCGCTGGAACGTTGGTACGGCGAGCGCAGCGGCGGCTTCGATCGCGTGCTGGTGGGGACCGACTACACGCCCAACCGGGCGGCCATGATCGCATCCGGCCGGCGGGCGCCCGTCGTGCTGCAGCAGATCGTTTCGCTGGCGTCCGGCGGAGCATCAGCCTACCTGCAGCGGCTCGGTGACATGCGCGAGCCAATCGACGCGAGCGGACAGTTCAGTCTGCTGGGCGCCTATGAAGTCGCATTCCGCAATGGCAGCGAAGCCGTCGTGCTGTGGTCGTTCCCCGACATGCGGACACTGAGCCGAATGCAGGCCCGACCCGACGACGTCCCGGCTTATGCCGAATGGGTGCGCGAGTCGCAGCGTCTGGAGAGGACGCATGTCGGGCTGGTCTTGCGCCCGACGGATTGGTCGTACGTGCGCTAACCCCGGGAGCGCGGGCGTCCCGCCCGCATCAGGCGAAAGCTTTGCTTTCGCCTGACATGAGCGGGCCGGAGGCCCGCGCTCCCAGGTTCAGCGCCCGAACGGTGCCGCCACGTCGTCCAGCGGCCAGACCGGGCGGCGCAGCTTGGTATAGGCGAAACGCGCGGCGTCGGGCGAGCACAGCGCGCCGGAGTCGACGACGATGACGTCGCCGGCAATCGGCGCGTAGGCGGCGCGGAAGTGCTGGATGCTCTTGACCACCAGCACGGTGCACCGCCGGGGATCGATACCCTGGCTCAGGAACACCTGCAGGTCGGTGGTCTGCAGCCGGTTGGAGATCGTAACCACGTCGATGCCGCCGATGCGCAGTACGGCGGTCGCACCCATCGACCGCGCGACGCCCTTGCCCATCGGCCCGTCGTTGATGAACGCGCCGTCCGACAGCAGCCGCACTGATGCCGTCACGCGCAACGGCTCGCCGAACGCCGGGTCATGGTGGCCGCCGAGCTCCACGGTGACCGTGTTGCCGACGCCGGCCTTGATGGCGGCCTGCACCGCAGCCGGATCGAAGATGGTGCCAACCGCGGCGCCCCGGATGTCGGCGTCGAGGAGCGCTTTCAGCATGCGCGTGGCATCGCCGTAGGCACCGCCGCCGGGATTGTCGGTGCCGTCGGCGATCACCAGCGGCCCCTTGGCGGCATCATGTGCCTTGGCCTTGGCGATCGCCGCTTCGACCGTCAGCAGGTGCACCGTCTCTTCGGCGCGGCGATCCCAGATCTCCTGGCAGAGCTGGCGGGCGATCTCCTGTGCGCGCTTCTCCGCGCCGGGGGCGTAGCTCACGGCGATCGACGGCCCGACATTGGGGATATCCGACGGCATGAAGCCCGCCTGGACGCTCACGACATTGATGCCTGGCTCCTTCTCGAACGCATCGGCCTTGGCCAGCAGGTCGCGCATGGGGCCGGGCTGCGTCGTGCGGCCATGGTCGGCGCCGACCATGCAGGCCGGCTGCAAAACCAGGCACTGTGCCTGTGTTTTGCCCTCCATCATCGACTGCACCAGGGCCGCGGCCTGCTGCGAGCGCTCGTACTGGTCGATGTGCGGATAGGTGCGGTAGCTGATCAGCGCGCTCGCCAGGCGCGCCATGCGCTCGGTGACGTTGGCATGCAGGTCCAGCGTCATGGTGATCGGCAGGTCCGGGCCGACAATGGCCCGGATCGCCTCCAGCAGCTCGCCCTCGGGATCGTCGGATGTCTCCGTCACGGCGGCGCCGTGGCAGGCCAGGCAGATGCCGTCGAGCTTGCCGGCGTTACGCACGGCGCCGACGATGCCGTCGCGGATGGTCTGCCAGGTCTCAGGCGTCAGCTTGCCCGACGGCGTGGCGTTGGCCGCCAGCGCCGGCACCAAGGTCCAGCCGTAGGTCTCGGCGGCGTCGAGCAGTCCGCCGATCTCGCTTTTCGTGCCGCGAAAACGCTCGCCCAGCTCGTTGCCATAGACCAGCCAGGTGCGGCGGTAATCGTCCAAGGTTGTCGGCAGTTTGCTGAAGGTGTTGGTCTCATGCATGAACTGCGCGATCAGCACTCTGTAGGCCATGTCCTGGCAAACCTTTCAGTCGCGAATAGGGGATGGGTGAAGTATAGTCGTGGCAACGACGAAGACATCTGCCAATCGCAAATGCCTGATCGCTGCTTGTGAGCACAGCATGTCCGGGGAAACACGCTACGCCAAGAGCGGCGACGTCCACATCGCCTATCAGGTCACGGGCGACGGACCGGTCGACCTGCTGTTCGCGCCGGGGTTCGTCTCGCACGTCGAGCACGCCTGGGAGGAGCCGCGCCAGGCCCGTGCGTTGCACGCCCTGGCCTCATTCTCGCGCCTGATCCGCTTTGACAAGCGCGGCACCGGCCTGTCGGACCGCAGTGTCGGCATGCCGACCATGGAGGAACGGATCGACGACATCCGGGCCGTCCTTGACGCGGTCGGTTCCAAGCGGGCGGTGCTGGGCGGCGTGTCGGAAGGCGGCGCGATGTGCGCCATGTTCGCGGCGACCTATCCCGAGCGGGTCAGCGCGCTCGTCCTCTATGGCGCCTACGCCCACGCGCCGTCGGCGGTGGTGTCGCCGGAGACCCGCGCCGCACTCGAGGCCGCGATCCATCAGAACTGGGGGACCGGCGCGAGCCTGCCGCAGTTCTCGCCCAGCGTCGGCAACGATCCCGAGATGCGTGCCTGGTGGGCCAAATTCGAGCGGATGGCCGCCAGTCCCGCCGCGGTGATCGCGTTGCGGCGCATGAATGTCGAGATCGACATCCGCCACATCCTGCCGACGATTCGCGTGCCGACCCTGATCCTGCACCGCACGGGCGATGTCCGAATCAACGTCTCCGAAGGCCGCTACCTGGCGCGCACGATCCCTGGCGCCAAGCTGGTCGAGCTGCCGGGCGTCGACCATCATTACTGGGTCGGCGAGGCCGGGCGGCTGCTGGACGAGGTTAAGGCCTTCCTTGAGGTGACCAGCGACCCGCTGGAATCCAACCGCGTGCTGTCGACCGTGCTGTTCACCGACATCGTCGATTCGACCGCCAAGGCGGCGCAACTCGGCGATATCACGTGGCGTGCGACCTTGGCAGCGCACCACGACATGGTGCGCTCGCAACTGCGCCGGTTCCGTGGTCAGGAGGTCAAGACGCTGGGCGATGGTTTCCTCGCGATGTTCGACGGGCCGGCCCGCGCCGTGCGCTGCGCCCAGGCCATCGTCGGCGGCATGAGGTCGATCGATCTCACCGTGCGGGCCGGCCTGCATACCGGCGAGGTCGAGCTGATGGAACGGGACGTCGGCGGTATCGCCGTGCATGTCGCGTCGCGCATCGCCAACCGTGCCACCGCCAACCAGATCCTGACGTCCAACACCGTGAAGGATCTGGTCGCCGGCTCCGGCCTGCGCTTTCGCGACCTCGGCGCCATGGCGTTCGACGGCCTGGAAGACCCGGTCCACCTCTACCAGGCCGAGCCCCAGCCGCTCGCGGCTTAGGGGGGCGTGTCATCCCGAGCGTAGCGAGGGATCTCCTG